>NZ_MUFK01000050.1:0-19338 GCF_001996085.1 Salinivibrio sp. PR5 | reverse complement strand
GAATATGACCGGATACACTCAWCAATCGTCGTAGCCTTAAGTCTAAACTAGAGCGAGATTGCGAACGTCTTTTTAACCAAAAAAGATCAGTTTGATGATCTCCTCTGGCTGTGATCATATAGGCCGATCCTAAAATAGTTCGGGGTAGATACCGTGGATATCGCTATATTTAGATAGACGAACGTAGGCACGATTGCGACGACCACTAATGAGGTAACAGTGATGACGATTTTCAATACAACTGGCATGCAACGCCAACCGACGCATCCTGGAGCCATGTTGCGCGAAGATTTTCTGCCTGATTACGGCTTGAGTGTAGAACAATTGGCTGACGCTTTGGGCGTTTCTCGTCAATCGATGATTGCCGTATTGGATGAGCGTAAAGCCGTGAGCCCGGAGCTGGCGCTTCGTCTCGCTCGTCTGTTTGGTAACTCGCCTGAGTTTTGGCTCAATGCGCAAAGGGCCGTTGATCTTTGGGAGGCGTCGCAATCAATTAAACACGAGGTAGAAAAAATAAAACCGCTTGATGTCGCTTAATCGCGCGTCATGGCCGTAGAGAATCGCCAAATCCTGCTCAGATCAGTTAAACTGCCTGTATTCCCGACAGTTAGTGACAAGGCGTCCTATGTTTAACGGTAAATCCATTCTGATCACCGGCGGTACTGGTTCTTTTGGTAAAAAGTACGTCCGCACCCTGCTTGAACGCTATCAACCACGTCGCCTCGTGGTGCTCTCTCGCGATGAGCTCAAGCAATATGAAATGCAGCAAACCTTTAACGCCCCTTGCATGCGCTATTTTATCGGCGACGTGCGTGATGGCGATCGTTTAATGCAAGCGATGCAAGGCATTGACTATGTGATTCATGCTGCAGCACTTAAGCAGGTACCTGCCGCCGAATACAACCCGATGGAGTGTATCAAGACCAACATTCACGGTGCAGAGAATGTGATTCGCGCTGCGATTGCCAACGGGGTGGAAAAGGTGATTGCGCTCTCGACCGATAAAGCCGCCAGCCCCAATAATCTCTATGGCGCCACCAAACTGTGTTCAGATAAATTGTTTGTCGCCGCTAACAATATGACCGGGGGCCAAAAGACACGTTTTTCGGTGGTACGCTATGGCAATGTGGTCGGCTCGCGCGGCTCTGTGGTGCCTTTGTTTAAGAAAAAGGCAGCGGAAGGTGCGGATCATTTGCCCATTACTCACCCTGAAATGACCCGCTTTTGGATTACCTTGCAGCAAGGGGTGGATTTCGTGCTGAAAAACTTTTCGCGCATGTATGGCGGAGAAATATTTGTTCCTAAGATCCCATCGGTTCGTCTGACGGATCTCGCCAGCGCCTATGCCCCGAACACGCCCGTCAAGGTAATAGGCATTCGTCCCGGCGAGAAAATGCATGAAGTGATGTGTCCGGCTGACGATGCCCATCTGACGCTCGAATTTGCCGAACATTACGTGATTTGCCCAACCATTAAGTTCTACGACGCCGATTATGACTACCGAGAAAATGCGTTGGGCGAAAAAGGACAGCCCGTGCCAGAGGGCTTTGAGTATCAATCAGGCACTAACCCAGATGTGTTAACCGTCGAGGCCATTTTGCAACTCGACGCAGAGCAGTAAAGGAGTATGGCGTTGATCCCATACGGAAAGCAGCATCTTAGTGAGCAAGACTACGCCGCTGTGCTTGAGGTGCTAAAAAGTGATTATCTGACCCAAGGCCCGCAAGTTCCGGCTTTTGAAGCCGCCGTCGCCGAACTCACCGGGGCTGCGCATGCGGTCGCCGTCAATAGCGCCACATCTGCCCTGCATCTCGCTTGTCTGGCGTTAGGGTTAGGCCCAGGCGATCGTTTATGGACCTCGCCCATTACCTTTGTCGCGTCAGCCAATTGTGGTCGATACTGTGGTGCCGAAGTGGATTTTGTCGATATCGACCCGCACACGCGTAACCTATGCCCTCAGCAGCTCGCGAAAAAACTGGCGCAAGCGGCTGCTACTCACACCTTACCCAAGGTGCTGGTGGTGGTACATATGGCCGGTGCCAGTGCACCAATGGCTGAGATTGCCGCGCTCGCTAAGCGTTATCAGGTGGCCATTATTGAGGATGCGTCACATGCGATGGGCGCCCACTATCAAGGCGCGGCGGTGGGTGGATGCCAGTACAGCGATATTAGCGTATTTAGTTTTCATCCGGTCAAAGTGGTTACCGCGGGAGAGGCTGGGGTTGCCACCACCCAACATGCCACATTGGCGAAAGCGCTGCGTCAGTTGCGTAGCCACGGGATCACCCGTGACGCAGAAGACAGCCACGCTGCCCTGCCACCTTGGGGTTATGAACAGCATGCATTGGGGATGAACTATCGCCTCTCGGATATTCATGCCGCGCTTGGCCGTTCACAACTAACCCAGCTTCGTTCCTTTATCACCAGACGGTTTGCACTCGCTGAACGCTACCACCAAGCGCTGGCAGATTTGCCCGTTAAGCGACCCATTTTAGATCCTGAGTCGGCATGGCATTTGTATTTGATTGAGCTTGATCACGCCGACACACGCCGCACCGTTTTTGAGGCTATGCGTGTGCAAGGCATTGGCGTGAACGTGCACTATATTCCTGTGCATACGCAACCTTACTATCAGGCACAGGGCTTCCAGCCCGGAGACTTCCCGCTTGCCGAGCAGTATTACGCGGGGGCACTCACTTTACCGCTTTACCCCGATTTAACCGAGCAACAGCAAGATACGGTGATTGCTGCGCTACAAAAAGCCATTGAGGATGCGTGACCGATGAATGTATGTATTATTCCCGCCCGCGGTGGCAGCAAACGCATTCCGGGCAAGAACCTCAAACGGTTTAACGGTGCGCCCATTATCACCTATGCCATTGCGACAGCACGTCAAAGTGGGCTATTCGATCGCGTCTTGGTTTCCACCGATTGCGAGGACATTGCCAGTGTGGCGCGCGATGCAGGGGCTGAGGTGCCTTTTGTGCGTCCCGCCGAGATTGCCGGCGATCACGCTACGACCTTGGATGTGCTTGAGCATGCGATCCAGTGGCTCAACCCGTCGCCACAGCAAACGCCTTTGCACGCGGTTTGCTGCCTGTATGCTACCACCCCCTTTGTCACCTCGGATGACTTGCGCCAAGGCTTAGCGTTACTGGACGGCGACACCGTCAAATACAGTTTTGCCGCCACCCGCTACGCCTTTCCGATTCAGCGCAGTATTCATGTCGATGCCGATGGCAGTGTCAGCATGTTATGGCCGGAGCACTTCACTACACGCTCACAAGACCTACAACCGGCGTACCACGATGCGGGAATGTTTTACTGGGGCACGCCAAGTGCGTTTTTAGCGCGCGAGCCGGTTTTTGCGCCCCACTCGAAAGCTGTGTTGATCCCTCATTACCGCGTGCAAGACATTGATGAGCCAGATGACTGGCTACGCGCTGAACTAATGTATCAACTGTTGGAGCAACAAGCCTTGCTATGAGCCATATTGCCATTCGAGTCGATGCCTCCCAAGCGATAGGCACCGGGCACGTCAGCCGCATGCACGTGTTGGCTAACATGCTACAAACGTCGGGTCATCAGGTAACCTTGGTATGTCGCGACCTGCCCGGTAACTTGATAGCGGTCAGCCAAGAGCAAGGCTTAACGGTGGCGGTGTTGCCTGCCCCCAAAAACTCGCTTAGTAACACCGACTGGCTTGGTGTGAGCCAGCAGCAAGATGCCGAAGAGACAACCGCATACGTGGCTAACCAGCCGGTGGATTTGATGGTGGTGGATCATTACGCCCTCGATGCCCACTGGGAACAATCGATTCACACCCAATTGGGCTGTCCGGTGATGGTGGTTGATGATTTAGCCAATAGGCCCCACGATTGCGCGTTTTTGCTCGATCAAAACCCTTGGCCTGACCTGACTACGCGCTACGCGTCAAAGCTTTTAAATCCACAGACCCAATGCTTATTGGGACCTGACTATGCACTATTGCGTCCAGCATTTGCCGCCTTGCATCACTCTCCGCCGCCGCGGGAAGATAAGGTGATCGCCTTTTTCTCCGGTACGGATCCGACCGGTGAAAGCCGAAAGCTTGTGGACGCGGTGAAACACCTAGAACAAGAGCAGAAGATCGAGAGGCTGCCTTTCTCACTGTTAATTGTCACCGGCCGGCGCAACCCAGACCGCGACGCATTGTGTAAAGCGCCTGTCTCCGATGGGGTTCGTGTGGTGGAAGCACTGTCGGACTTTGATGCCCACATGGCACAGGCACGCTACGCGTTTGGGGCAGCCGGTGTGACCGCCATTGAGCGCAGCTGCTTGGCGGTCCCGAGCACCTTGGTGTGTGTGGCGGAAAACCAACACGCCATGGCCGAGTATCTCGCCGGACAGCCGGGATATCAATACTTAGGACGCGGTGAGCACACCCGCTGGCAAGATTACGCATCTGCACTGCAGCATCTTGCGGCAAACTGGCATCAGCTTCCTACCCTACCAGCGATCACTGATGGAAAAGGCGCAGAGCGTGTCGTCGCGGCCTTGGAGCATCACTTATGCAACTGATTTTTAAAGCGGTGACTCACGCGGACAGTGACACTTTATGGCATTGGCGCAACCGTCCCACTGTCCGCCAGTTTATGTACACCCAGCATGAAATTAGCCATGATGAGCACAAAGCGTGGTTCAGCCATATGCTCGCCAACACGCACCGTTATTTCTATATCGTTTACAAGTGCGTAGACGGCCAACCGGACAAGCCACTTGGCGTGGTCAATCTTGACCTCGATAGCGAGAATAGGACAAGTGCGACCTGGGCTTTTTATGCGGCTCCGAATGCACCGCGTGGCAGCGGCGCACTCATGGAGTTTGGCGCATTAAGTTTAGCATTTGAAACCTTGGGCGTGACCCAATTGAACTGTGAAGTGCTCAGTCATAATCAGGGGGTAGTTCGGCTACATCAACGCTTTGGCTTTCATGAAACGCCGCAAAGTCGGCAACGCACCTTTTCCCTACCTGAGGGAAAGACAGTCGAGATTGTGTGCCTGTCTTTGTCCGCTGATGAGTGGCAGCAAGGCGCCAGCGCCCTTCAAACCAAACTGAATATCGATGCGGTTTATGAACAACGACATTAAGATTGCAGGCCGTTTGATCGGTCCCCAGCATCCTCCCTATATCATTGCCGAAATGTCGGCGAACCATAATGGTAGCCTTGAGCTTGCCAAACAAACCATTTCCATGGCCAAAGCCTGCGGTGCCGATGCCGTCAAAATGCAAAGCTATACCGCCGATACCATTACCCTTGATTGCGACCACGATGAGTTTCAGATCAAAGGCGGACTGTGGGATGGTTATAGTCTCCACCAGCTATATCGCTGGGCACAAACCCCGTTTGAATGGCACAAGCCGTTATTTGATCACGCCAGAAAAGAAGGCATCACCTTATTCTCCTCGCCTTTTGATTGCTCAGCGATTGATTTGCTCGAAGATCTTAACGCTCCTGCCTATAAAATTGCCTCGTTCGAGGCGATTGATTTGCCCTTGATTCGCTATGCCGCGCAAACCGGTAAACCGATGATCATCTCAACCGGCATGGCTGACGAGACAGAGATTGCCGAGGCGGTGGCGACCGCCCGTGATAACGGCTGTCGTGAGCTGGTGTTGCTTCATTGTATCAGCGCCTACCCTGCGCCAATTGAACAAAGCCATCTGCGAACCATTCCAACCTTAGCCACCCGCTATCAAACCTTGGCGGGCTTATCCGATCATTCGCTGACCAACACCGCCGCGATCGCAGCCGTCGCACTCGGCGCGTGCGTGATTGAAAAACATGTGATGCTCTCTGAAGATTCGGGAGGCCCGGATGCCGCTTTCTCGCTTACGCCACCTGCACTCAGTGCGCTTTGTGAGCAAACCCACGCGGCGTGGCAAGCGTTAGGAGAAAGCGCCCTAACCACACGAGAGGCCGAGTCGAGCAACCGTCAATTTAGGCGCTCTTTGTATGTCTGTGAGGATATCGCACCCGGTGAGCCACTGACGCCCGCTAATGTGCGCAGTATTCGTCCGGGCTTTGGGTTGGCACCGAAACACTATGATACCGTGCTCGGAAAGCGCGCAACACGCGCGTTAACCAAAGGCACTCCGTTGTCGTGGGAAGATATAGACTGATAGCCTCAGTGGGTTATTCCCAAGACCACAAACAAAAAACCCGGCGAGCATGCCGGGTTTTATCATCGTGTGATAATGCGATTACATTTGCGCAATCATGTCATCTGCGAACTCAGAGCACTTACGCAGGCTTGCACCTTCCATCAGACGCTCAAAGTCATAGGTCACTGTTTTGTTCGCAATCGCTTTTTCCATTGCTTTGATCACCAGATCAGCGGCTTCAAACCAGCCCATATGGCGCAGCATCATTTCTGCAGACAGAATGAGTGAACCTGGGTTCACCTTGTCTTGACCGGCGTATTTCGGCGCCGTGCCGTGGGTAGCTTCAAACAGCGCCACACCGTCACCAATGTTGGCACCAGGAGCAATACCGATACCACCAACTTGCGCTGCCAGTGCATCGGAGATGTAGTCGCCATTCAGGTTCATGGTGGCAATCACATCATACTCCGCCGGACGCAGCAGGATTTGCTGCAAAAACGCATCCGCGATGGAGTCTTTGATGGTGATTTGTTTGCCGGTTTTTGGATTCTTCATCGTCATCCAAGGACCGCCGTCCAGCAACTCAGCACCAAACTCTTCTTTGGCGACTTCATACGCCCAGTCTTTAAACGCCCCTTCGGTAAACTTCATGATGTTACCTTTATGGACGATAGTCAGTGAGTCGCGATCGTTATCGATGGTGTACTCAAGCGCCGCACGAACCAGGCGCTTGGTGCCTTCTTCTGAGATTGGCTTGATACCCACGCCACACTGCTCTGGGAAACGGATTTTGTTGGCACCCATTTCTTCACGCAGGAATTTAATCACTTTATCCGCTTCCGCGGTGCCTGCTTTAAACTCGACACCCGCGTAGATGTCTTCTGAGTTTTCACGGAAGATCACCATATCCGTGTCTTCTGGCTTTTTCAGTGGGCTAGGAACGCCAGTGAAGTAGCGAACAGGACGCGCGCAGATGTAAAGATCGAGTTCTTGACGAAGGGCTACGTTCAGAGAACGAATACCACCACCCACAGGGGTTGTCAGTGGGCCTTTGATGGCAACTTTGTATTCACGAATAAAATCAAGTGTTTCAGCAGGTAGCCATTGATCATCACCGTATACCTTGGTGGATTTCTCACCGGTGTAGATTTCCATCCATGAAATCTTACGCTCACCGTTGTAGGCCTTAGCAACTGCTGCATCAACAACTTTAATCATTGCAGGGCTAACATCCATCCCGATGCCGTCCCCTTCAATGTAAGGGATGATTGGGTGGTTAGGGACTACCAGTTTTGTGCCGTCGAGCGTGATCTTCTGACCTTCCGCCGGTACAACTACTTTACTTTCCATTTTAATCTCCTAGCGTCCATTTGTTATCTTTGTGTAAGATGCGCACTGAGGATACTTGAATTCAGGCAACACGCCAAACAGATTATTACGTGTATAATACGGAAGTCTCATTTGCCGTTTAATCTATTTGACAGTCCTTATGACCAAGAAACCCCGCGCCAAACCAGCATCGAACACTGTTTTAAACACAACGAAAAAAGCGCTAACAGCACCGCCCACTCAAGCTTCATCCCCACGCACTACACGCGTTATTCTCGTTAACAAACCGTATAATATGTTAACGCAATTCAGTGGAGAACCCGCCGATAGCACACTGGCCGACATCGTATCGGTCAAAGATGTCTATCCAGCCGGTCGGCTTGATAAGGACAGCGAGGGGTTGCTGGTCCTCACCAATAACGGCGCCTTACAAGCAAGACTGACCCAGCCGTCCTCCAAATCTGACAAAACCTATTGGGTGCAAGTTGAAGGCGAGCCCAGCGAAGAGGCAATCCAAGCACTTTGCGACGGTGTCGAATTAAAAGATGGCCTCACGCTGCCTGCCGATGTCACCAAAATGGCACCACCCACCGTTTGGGAACGCCATCCCCCGGTTCGTTATCGCGCAAACATTCCTACCACTTGGTTAAAAGTGGTTTTGCGTGAAGGGCGAAATCGGCAAGTACGCCGCATGACTGCGCATATCGGCCACCCGACGCTGCGCTTGATTCGCGCTCAGCTAGGCCCATGGCAACTAGAAGATTTACAACCGGGCCAGTGGCGTGAAGTCGCTCCCCCGAAAGGCTTTGAGCAATTCACCCCTAAACCCAAAGGCGCAAAAGGGAAAGCACCACGTGGGCGCACTCGCTCGTCCAAGCGCGCACCATCGAAGAAACGAGATAAGCGCTAGGAATACCTGAACATACCATCGTCCGATTTTCGCACACAGACCCTCCGCGCCAAGGATGGCGCGGCGGAGCCCCCAGGGATGGGTATACGGCGTGTCTGCGTGCGGGAGTCGGTCGATAAACCTCAGGAGTTCACAAGTCTTTGCGCGGCATCCAATCCCAAGTATTAACCCTCATTGCTATTAATAGTATTAACATATGCCGGATCGGTCACAGGTCACGCGACCATCTCCCCACCCATCTACTCTCTTTGGATAACGGCTAACATGTGAGCCCTATCACATCTGTATCCGACGAATGGATTCTGTTAAACTCAGCGTCCGTTTATTGATAGCAGCATTTGTGATCACCATGTCAGATAACAGCAGCAAAAAAGTGATTGTCGGGATGTCCGGCGGTGTTGATTCGTCCGTTTCTGCCTACTTGTTGAAACAACAGGGTTATCAGGTCGAAGGCCTGTTTATGAAAAACTGGGAAGAGGATGACAACGAAGAATACTGCTCTGCTGCAGAAGACTTGGCCGATGCACAAGCTGTCTGCGATAAGCTAGGCATTGAACTGCACACCATCAACTTCGCCGCTGAGTATTGGGATAATGTTTTCGAGCACTTCCTAACGGAGTACAAAGCAGGCCGCACGCCTAATCCTGACATTCTTTGTAACAAAGAAATCAAATTTAAGGCATTTCTCGAATTTGCCGACGAAGTGCTAGACGCCGACTACATTGCTATGGGTCACTATGTACGCCGTTCGTTCCCAGAAAATGGCGAAAAAGCACAAATGTTGCGCGGCCTTGATGGCAATAAAGATCAAAGCTATTTCTTGTATACACTGAGCCATGAGCAAATCGCGCGGAGCCTGTTCCCCGTGGGCGAACTGGAAAAACCACAAGTACGCAAAATTGCTGAAGAACAAGGCCTCGTGACCGCGAAAAAGAAAGACTCGACCGGTATTTGTTTTATTGGTGAGCGCAAGTTTACTGATTTTCTTGCTAAGTACTTGCCAGCACAACCGGGCCCGATTGAAACCACGGACGGCGACGTGATTGGTGAACACCAAGGCCTGATGTATCACACACTCGGCCAACGAAAAGGGCTGGGGATTGGCGGCAGGAAAGGCGGTAATGGTAGCGAAGAGCCTTGGTATGTGGTCGATAAAGATGTCGCACGCAATGTACTGATTGTCGGTCAGGGTCACGACCATCCTCGTTTGTATTCAGAAGGCTTAATTGCCGCCCAATTGCACTGGGTCGATCGCGAAGTTATCACTGAGCCACGTCGCTGTGCGGTGAAAACACGATACCGTCAGCACGATATATCATGTACTATCACGCCTATCGATAACGACACGATTAAAGTCACTTTCGATGAACCGCAAATTGCCGTTACGCCTGGCCAATCTGCCGTGTTTTATGATGGCGACGTGTGTCTTGGCGGTGGCATCATCGAGCAACGCATTTAAGGAGCCGTGATCAGTGGCAGAGACGATTTATGATCGCACCCTCGCCTTTGCGAGCATTTGTCAAGCAGCCAAGTTGGTGCAAGATGTATCCCGTCAGGGCTATTGCGACCAAGATGCGCTGCGCACCAGTTTAAGCAGCATTATTGTGACCAATCCTTCCTCGACCCTCGACGTCTTTCGTGGCGAGGCGGGGGAAATTACAGGTGATGGCGAACGCGGCCTACGCATTGGCTTGGAAACACTGATCCATCAACTCGATAACGGCCGTAATGGGACTGAGCTGACGCGCTATCTCATCAACCTATTGGCTTTAGAGCGTAAGCTTGCCAGTCGCCGTGATGCGATGGCCCAGCTCGGTGATCGTATTGAAACCATCGAGCGCCAAGTCAGCCATTTCGATTTGCTCGATGAGCAGATGATCAGTAACCTTGCCAGCATTTACCTCGACGTGATCAGCCCGCTGGGCCCGCGGATTCAAGTTTCTGGTGACCCTCAGCATTTACAACAAACCGGTGTTCAACATCGCGTGCGTGCCATTTTGCTGTCAGGGATCCGCAGTGCTGTATTATGGCGCCAAGTTGGCGGCAAACGCAGACACCTCATCTTTGGCCGTAAAAACATGGTTGAACAGGCCAAAATCATTCTAGCCCGTACCTAATCAGATTGAACTCAGGAGACAAAAAATGGAACTGTCAGCGCTGACTGCTGTTTCCCCGGTCGATGGCCGATATGGCACGAAAACGATTGCGTTGCGATCGATTTTTAGTGAATTTGGATTATTGAAGTATCGTACCATCGTCGAGATCCGCTGGCTGCAAAAGCTTGCTGCGACTGACAGCATCACAGAAGTGCCTGCGTTTAGTGATGAGGCCAATGCATTATTGGATCGCATTGCCGCTGAATTTAGCGAGCAAGATGCTGCGCGCATCAAAGAGATTGAGCGCACCACCAACCATGACGTCAAAGCGGTTGAATACTTTTTAAAAGAAAAAGTGGCTGACAACCCTGAGCTGAATGCTGTTAACGAATTTATTCACTTCGCTTGTACCTCTGAAGACATCAATAACCTGTCTCACGCGCTGATGCTTAAAGAAGCGCGCGATACCGTTATCTTGCCTGAGATGAAGCGCCTAGAAGCGGCGGTGAAAGATCTTGCTCAGCAGTTCCGCGATGTGCCTATGCTCTCTCGCACCCACGGCCAGCCAGCGTCTCCTTCGACCATGGGTAAAGAGATGGCGAACGTTGCCTACCGCATGGCGCGCCAAATCAAACAAGTCGAGAGCACTGAAATTCTCGGTAAGATCAACGGCGCAGTCGGTAACTACAATGCGCACCTCTCAGCCTATCCAGAGATTGATTGGCACGCCTACAGCGAAGCCTTTGTCACCTCGCTTGGTATTGATTGGAACCCGTATACAACCCAAATTGAGCCGCATGATTACATTGCCGAGCTCTTTGATGCCGTCTCGCGCTTTAATACCATCTTGATCGATTTTGACCGCGATATCTGGGGCTATATTGCACTCGGTCACTTTAAGCAAAAAACCGTTGCGGGCGAAATTGGTTCATCGACCATGCCACATAAAGTGAACCCGATTGATTTTGAAAACTCGGAAGGCAACCTAGGGTTGGCGAACGCGATTTTCTCTCATCTGGGCCAAAAGCTACCGATTTCTCGTTGGCAGCGTGATCTGACTGACTCCACCGTGCTGCGCAACTTGGGCGTGGGTGTAGGCTACACCTTGATTGCTTATACCTCGACCCTTAAAGGGATCAGCAAACTGGAAGTGAATCAAGCAGCGCTCGAAGCTGAACTGGACAAAAACTGGGAAGTACTGGCAGAGCCTGTTCAAACCGTAATGCGTCGTTATGGCATTGAGAAGCCGTACGAGAAGCTGAAAGAGCTTACGCGCGGGAAACGTGTCGACGGTGAAGGCATGCGCCAGTTTATCGACGGCCTTGATTTGCCAGAGCATGAAAAAGCGCGTCTTAAGCAAATGACGCCTGCCAATTATATTGGTGATGCGGTCAAGCTCACTGACAAACTTTAAGCAAAACGCTCCCATACCTCACGGCCTCCATTTGGAGGCCGTTTTTATCCCCCTCGCACCGCCCCGCTCAGCGCGTTATACTGCCGCAAATTTCTTAACCTGTGATGCTATGTATCAGTTTCAATTTTCCATTGCCGACTTTATGTCCACTTATTGGCACCAAGCGCCTACCGTTATCCGCCAAGGCTTTATAGACTTCGAGGATCCCATCGACCCAGAGGAAGTCGCAGGCTTGGCGATGGAAGCCGATATTGATTCTCGCATGGTGACACACGCGAATGGTCAATGGCAGGTTGCCCACGGACCGTTTGAGGATTTTAGCGACTTTCCTGATACTCACGCGCAACTGATTGTTCAGGCAGCCAACCACTGGCACCCGGGCGCCCGCGAGTTAGCCAGTGCCTTTTCGACACTGCCTCAGTGGTTATTCGACGATCTTATGGTGTGCTATTCCCAACCGCATGGCGGCGTTGGTCCTCATATTGATCAATATGATGTCTTTATTGTGCAAGGCCAAGGGCGTCGTCGCTGGCGTGTGGGGCCCAAAGGGCAGTATCAAGAAGCCAATTTGGAAACAGGTCTTAAGCAAATTACCGGCTTCGATGCCATCATCGATGTGGTGCTAGAGCCGGGAGATATTCTTTATATTCCACCAGGCTTTCCGCATGAAGGGGATACGCTAGCGCCCTCGCTCAGTTACTCAATTGGCTATCGCTCACCAAAAGCCCGCGAGCTATTGAGTAGCTATGCCGACCAAGTTATCGTCGATGAAGCAGGCGACCATCATTTCCATTGGCCAGCCATGCAAGCGCAACCCGACGCGCCGGCGGCATTAGATCAACAACATCTCGCGCAAATGGATGAGATGATGATGGCGTTAATGCACGACAAAACCCGTAAAAAGCGCTGGATTGGCGAGTTTCTCTCTCAGGCTAGACACGAGCTCGATTTGCTCAGCCCCGATCCTCAGTGGCAGCCTGATAGCCTCAAAGCCGCCATGCAAGATGGGCTTTGCTTAGAAAAACTCAGTGGCTTACGTGCGTTTTATCACCCAGACCAGCCTGAAATGATTTTTATGCTCGGTGAAAGCTTTGATTTGCCCGCGGAGTGTGCAGCGCTTACTCCAGCGTTGTGTAATCAACGCTTTATTGATTGGGAAACCCTCGGCAACGCCGCCGACAATAACCTGTTTTGGCCGATGCTCACGCTTTGGGTCAATCGCGGCTACTGGTACCCTCTCGAGGAAGCACCAGAATAACCGCGTCTCATCAAGGTTATACTTTAAATTGGGCCGTGAGCGCACGCTGGCGGCCTGCTAACCCTTCAAGCTGGCTAGCTATGCTGGCGGTAGATTCAGCATGCGACAAGAGTTCATCACTGCGCTGACGAATATGCGTCACGTTTTGGGTGACATCGCCTGAGACGGCACTTTGTTGCTCAGCCGCGGCACTTATTTCACTATTTAGATCCATCATCTCCTGCATCGCCGCACGTATTTGATCTAAGCTGGTTACGGTTTCTTGCACTTTTTCCGCGGTATGATCTGCCAGTTGATTACCATCGTGAATAGCAGAGACAACGGAGTCAGCCCCTGACTGGAGCGAGTCAATAACGGTACGAATCTGCGAGATAGACTGGTTGGTTCGCTGAGCCAATTCTCGGACTTCGTCTGCCACCACCGCGAATCCTCGTCCCTGCTCTCCCGCGCGTGCCGCTTCAATGGCCGCGTTTAACGCAAGCAAATTGGTTTGCTCTGACATGGTATCGATGACGGTTAAAATCTCGGTAATGTCTTGGCTGCTTTTATGTAAAGCTTGCGCATCATGCGTGGCACCATTGAGTGTCTCGACCAAGCGCGCCATCGCTTCAGACGAGGTTGTGACAATCGCCTCCCCACGCGCCGTCGCTGTATTCACGGCACTAGCCGCGCTTAGCGCGGATTCAGTATGGCGGGCGACTTGCGTCGCCGTTTGCGTCATTTGCTCCGAGGCGGTTGCCACCGCATCCAAGCTTGAGACTTGTTCACGACTACCATCTCGAGTTTGCGCCGCCACGCGTGATACTTCTTTAGCGGTGTGTTCCGCTTCTTTAACGCTATCAATCACGTTTGCCATGATGGGCTGGAGCTTATCGAGAAAGCGATTAAACCGCCCCGCTAATACACCAATTTCATCGCGGTTTTTGAGGACAATGCGCTGAGTCAGATCGCCATCACCATCCGCAATCTCCGCTAACCGAGCGGCTAAAAGGCGCAATGGTTTAACGATTTGCCGTGCAGCAATACTCACAACGACTAAAGCCAGTAGAATGGCAATCACGCCCAAGGTCCGCTCAGTTGTGGCGGCTTGCGCGCGTTGCGCAGTTATCTGCGATGCTAGCTGTGTCGCACTCGCCAGCAATGCTTGTTCCGGCAGCGAAATAAGCACTCCCCATGTTGCACTGGGTAACGCAATCGGCACATAGGTCATTAATTGGCCTTGCTGCCACTGCGTTTTCGCGTCCCCTGCGCTTATCCACTCTGACAGCTGAGATGGCGAATAACGCAATTGCGAGATATCACTCCCCAATGCATTGGGCTCATCGGTTGCCACCAACTGGCCGCGCTGACTGATCACACTAATATGCCCACGGCCGTCAAAGAGTGCTTGGTCCGCTTGCTCAATCAAGGCTTGTAGGTCATTCAATTGGATCTCAATCCCAAGCACACCGAGCACATCACTATCACGCATCAGCGGTGAGGAAATCGTAACATGTAAGCCTTCGCTATCACTTTGGGGGGCGGAAACACAGGCTGTGCCTTGGCTAAGCGGGCATTGATACCAATAATTGCTGGGCTGCCCGGAGGCGGTGCGGGCGGTATCATTAATTTGTGATTCGCTCAGCACTGATGGCGTCAACTGGTCACCACGCTTTTGCCATAGACTGGCAAAGCGGCCTGCGGCATTGGCGCCACGTTCACTGTCTAATTGGTAAAACTCATCCTCTTGGTCAAGTGCATTGGGCTCAAACACGACAAATGCTGCTTGCACGCTGTCGAAGTTCACAACAGAGCGACGGACGAGTTCATTAATCGAGCCGCGAAGCTCACCACTGTCAGTAAAATTTTGCTCCGCGTTATACTGTAAATATACCACGCTTTGGGCCAGCATTTGTGCGCGGTACACCGCCTCATCAAGCGAACGTTGAACATGGGTGGCTTGCACTTGTGCTTGGCTTGTCGCTAAGCGCTGTGCAGATTGTTTTAGGCTCTGCGTACTCGCAGTGCTAACGGTTTGGTGGAGTTGCTGATTCACGTACGACGAAAAACTCAGCAGCGCTGCTGCTGTAATGGCGACACAGGCGCCAGCCACCAGCGTGACTTTCCATTGGATCGAAAGGGATTTCATGACAGCTCCTTGTCATTACAACGCACTCGCATAATGCCAGCGCTATTCTCATCCTTGAAACGCTTGCAACTAAACCATAACAAAAAAGCGCAGGCGATAAACCTGCGCTTCCCATATTTTTGCTTTTTTACGGTAAGAACCCTAAATGACTTACCTGTCTTTCGGGTCTAACGCATCGCGTAAACCATCACCGACATAGTTAAAGCAAAACAGTGTCATTACCATAAAGGCCGCAGGGAAAAGCAATTGCCAAATCGCGAGTTCCATCGTTTGAGAACCCTCTTGCAACAACGCCCCCCAACTGGTCATCGGCTCTTGCACCCCGAGTCCCAAGAAACTCAGGAATGATTCAAACAAAATCATATTGGGGACAAGCAAGGTCGAGTAAACCGCAACAATACCGAGTACGTTTGGCACGATATGGCGCGTAATAATATGGCGCGTACTAACCCCTGAAACGTGCGCGGCTTCGACGAACTCTTTACTGCGTAAGCTTAGGGTTTGACCACGCACAATACGCGCCATGTCTAGCCATGCAATACAGCCGATGGCAACGAAGATCAACACGATATTACGGCCAAAGAAGGTAACCAATACAATCACGAAGAACATGAATGGAATCGATTGGAGGATCTCGACCAAACGCATCATGACAGCATCGGTGCGGCCGCCAATAAAGCCAGATGTGGCACCATATAGCGTACCAATCAGCACCGCGACGAGTGCCCCCATGACACCGACCATAATCGAAATGCGCCCGCCCATCATGGTGCGGGTAAACAAATCACGTCCCAGCGCATCGGTACCAAACCAATGCCCCTCCATACCAAATGATGGCGCGGCATGAATAGCATACCAATCGGTCGCATCGTAGGCATAGGCACTTAGGTGCGGCCCAATAATTACACTAAGACCAATCAAAAACAGGATGACCAAACTTGCCATCGCCGCGCGGTTGCGTCGAAAACGCACCGCAGCATCTTGCCATAAGCTTCGACCCTTCACATCGACTTGTTCAGAGAAGCTCTCGAGGGCGTCAATATTTTCTTTTTTCGTCAGCATTATGTCACCCCTAGTAACGGATCTTAGGATCGATATACGCCAGCAGGATATCGACGATAGCGTTAAACAGAATGGTGAGCGTACCAATTAAGATGGTGCAGCCCAGTACCAGTGAATAGTCGCGGTTAAACGCTGCGTTCACGAATAACTTACCGATGCCAGGCAAACCAAAGATGGTTTCAATCACAACCGAACCAGTAATAATCCCCACAAACGCAGGTCCCATGTAAGAAACAACTGGTAGCATCGCCGGCTTCAGTGCATGCTTAACAATAATTTTGGGGTAACTCAGTCCTTTCGCGCGAGCGGTACGAATGAAGTTACTGTTCAAGGTTTCAATCATGCTGCCTCGAGTGACACGCGCAAATGTTGCCACGTAAAGCAGCGACATGCCTATCATGGGTAGGATCATGAACTGCCAGCCACCACCTTGCCAGCCACCAGCAGGAAGCCAACCGAGATTAATCGAGAAGATGTAAATCAACACCGGGGCGAGAACAAATGATGGCATTACTACCCCAAGCATGGCTGTCGACATGATGGCATAGTCAATCCAGGTGTTTTGCTTAAGTGCCGCAATGGTGCCAATCGTAACCCCAAACACTAACGTGAACAAAAACGCCAAGGCGCCGATTTGGGCAGAGACTGGAAATGCCCCCGCGATCAGCTCGTTCACCGAGAAATCGATGTATTTAAATGAGGGACCAAAGTCACCCTGTAAAATATTGCCAAGGTAGGTGGTGTATTGTTCGAACACCGGCTTATCCAAGCCATACTTAGCATTAATGTTGGCCATTACCTCTGGGGGTAACGGACGCTCACTTGAAAAAGGGTTGCCGGGCGCAAACCGCATTAAGAAAAAGGAAACAGTGATCAATACCAACAAAGTTGGAATGGCTTCCAAAATTCGCTTAGCGATAAATTTCAACATAGCTGTACCGTATCGTTTTGAGAATCACAGCGAGCGCTGTCTGAATAGACCTCACAGACAGCGACAGCCAGCCAAGGAAGCCGCCTATGGCGACTCCCTCAGTTAGCTGTGAGTCAGGGGTTTATTCCGCTTTAATGTAAAGATCTTTAGAGTAGATCTTCTCTTCAGCGTTATTCGCAGGGAACCCGCCCACTTTCGGGCTAAGGAGACGCGCTTTAACATACTGATAGATAGGCGCGATCGGCATGTCTTTCGCCATTTGCGCTTCTGCGTCTAGGTACAGTTGCTCACGCTCAGCATCATCCGTGGTTTCCATCGCTTTTTGCATGATGGCATCGTAGGCTTTGCTGTCGTAATGCACACCGCCTGATGTATTGGTGCTGCGCATCAATGTTAAGAAGGTAGAGGCTTCGTTATAGTCACCACACCAACCGGCGCGTGCCACATCAAAGTCACCTTCATCCTTGGTGCTCAGGTAAGTTTTCCACTCTTGGTTGTTGAGCTCTACATTCACACCCAGCTTGTCTTTCCACATTTGACCAATCGCAACGGCCAGTTTTTTGTGGTTCTCACTGGTGTTGTAGAGCAATGAGAAATCAAGTGGATTGCTTTCGTCAAAACCTGCTTCCTTGAGAAGACGTTTTGCTTCTGCATCACGCTCTTCTTGAGTCATTTTCGCATAAGCCGGTAACTCTGGTGAGAAGCCTGCAGTAATTTCCGGCGTGAGGAAGTAAGCAGGCTTTTGGCCTTGGCCCAGTAGCGCGTCAGTCACGACATTACGGTCAATGGCGTAAGACAAGGCTTTACGTACTCGAACGTCATCAAAGGGTTCGCGCTTGGTGTTGAACAGGTAATAGTAGCTACACAGGTTACCGACGATCGAAAGATCTTCAGGGTGCTCCTGTTTAAGACGACGGAAATGCTCGTTGGGAATTTCATTCGTCATATCAATCTCACCGGCCAAGAAGCGATTCATTTCTGAGACTTGGTTTTCAATGGGTAAGAAAGTTACTTTATCTAACGTCGTGTTTTCATTATCCCAATATTGTTCGTTACGCTTGAGATCAATGCGCTCATTGATTACCCAGTTATCCACGACATAAGCGCCATTGCCCACAAAGTGCTCAGGCTTTGTCCACTGATCGCCATACTTCTCAACGACTTTTTGGTTCACAGGCTTCATGGTGGTATGACCCATCATTTTCACCAAGTAAGGCACCGCGGTATCTAGGGTGACTTGCAGGGTATGATCGTCGAGCGCTTTCACACCCAAAGTGTCTTTGTCTTTGGTGCCATCAACAATGTCTTTGGCATTGAGCATATGGGTATAAGCGACATACCACGAGTATGGCGACGCGGTGTTCGGATCGACAACCCGTTTAAAGCTGTATTCAAAGTCGTGTGCGGTGACAGGATCGCCATTTGACCACTTAGCATCCTCACGCAAGTAAAAGGTGAACACTTTGTTGTCTTCGTTTTCCCAGCGCTCTGCAACCCCAGGGATCACATTGCCGTCGGCGTCTTGGTTAACCAAGCCTTCCAGCAAATCACGAATGACGTGAGATTCAGGCACACCTTGGGTCTTGTGCGGGTCAAGTGAAGCGACTTCTGCAGCATTACCACGGACCAACTCTTGCACTTCAGCAAGTTTCGGTTCACCAGCAGGCGCTTCGGTTTTCGTTTCAGGGCTCGTTTGGGAGGTTTGTTTTTGCTCTGGTTCACTACATCCTGTAAGAGCCAGAGATAGGCCAGCGCCCATAAAGAGGGTTCGGGTGATCGTGTTTAGCTTCATCGTGTAACTCCATAACAATCGCTATATGCATCCGTGACAATCAACACAGGGGATAAAGCGTCCTTCGTGCCTAAACACGTATTGCTCACCGACCTGTGCGGATTAATGGCAAAACATTACCAATCAGCGCTGTGTTTTGCCACAACACTGAAGTATTTTGCCATAAAACGGCAATAAAAACTCATATTTAACTAGATACAAACGACAAATGAGAACACTCAGCTGGTATGAGCTGTAATAAGTAGCACTTTATTCACAGAAAGAATTAAAAAAC
>NZ_MUFK01000005.1:0-187505 GCF_001996085.1 Salinivibrio sp. PR5 | reverse complement strand
TTCTGGATCTGAACGTGGGTTTTCTTTTCATGCTTATATTCATCAATTATTTATGTAGTAATTCTTCTTGAATATCGATTGTTACCCACCATATTACCCACCTCTTGGTGTGGTGGCATATATTGTAGCGAAATGGGGCGAGTCATTATTGTGATTGAAAAGACTGTTGGTCACCAGCCCTGGGATGCTTAGGGTGTAAAACCACTATAATTATCTCGATGAACAGCGGGACGTCTTAGAAGCTTGGGGCGACAAGTTGCTATCTGTAACGCAGGAGAATGTTCACCCGTTACCATCGGCCAAAACAAGCTAGCAGGGGCTTTTAGGCTGGCAGCGAGAGCCAGCCTCTTCATGCTCAAACGCATCAGCATCCCAAACGCTCTGTGTCAGTCTTTTATTTCAAAACCGTACCGTTCACCTTCTTCACGAATCAATGTCTCTACAAGCTCGTTGATACGCATTCCTTTTCTATCGGCTAGCTCGTCGAGCATTCCCTTTGCTGTTTCAGTTAAGCTGATGCTGTAAGGCTTTTTGCCGCTTTTCTTATCTCTGAACTTCTTTTGGCTCCAAGCCCTTTTCATATTTAAG
This sequence comes from Salinivibrio sp. PR5, assembly GCF_001996085.1. NCBI lineage: Bacteria > Pseudomonadati > Pseudomonadota > Gammaproteobacteria > Vibrionales > Vibrionaceae > Salinivibrio > Salinivibrio sp. PR5. Next base: position 186,917 of record NZ_MUFK01000005.1, on the reverse strand, counting down.
ATGAGCAAGTTCTTTTTGTCTAAGTTCTCGCTCAGTAAGTCAAAGCCTGTGATTAGCGCTTGTTTCTTATCACTCTTTGCTAAGAACCTGAGCAGTCTATCTCTGAAAAAATGTTGAGAAGTCAGATAATCCCAAGCCCATTCAATTTGGATCTCGTTATCAGTGATCCATTTCACTATCCGTTTGTCACTCTCTATATCTTGCCATTCTTCTACCAGGAGTTTGTTGATCCTCCCTATTTCCGTGTTACTCATTTCAGAGAAGATAAAGCTGTTTTCAATCTCCTCTCTTATTCTTTTTATGTCTAAGGATAAGTCATTGAGTTCTTCTGCTGATATCGTTGTTATTTTTCTTTCTTCTCTGTTAGGGGGATCTATACGCATAGGTCGCGACAAAGCCCCATGAATATCCTTTTTATGTTTTTTCATAAAAACCAAGGCCCAGTATAGAAACCTTGGCTCAGCTTCTTTTACCCAATCGAGAGCACCGTTTTCTTTTCTGCTGTTGATGAACGCTTTCTTCATTTTTTTAGCAAGGTCAGAAGACGCTCTCGCGCTCGCTATTTTTTTATCTGCTTCTTCGAAAGGGTCATCTTCATCAATCAATAATAAATGATTTGGTATTTCTAGATTTTTTTCCAGGTACTTAATGTAAAAGAGCCGCTCCTTTGATGAGCGTATTTTCAACTGTGATTTGAGGGGGCTAGGTTCTCTTATGTTAAAACTCATTACCATTACCTTGTAACAAAACATGCCCTATATCGTACATTACTAATGTATTACTGTGTAGTGTTTATAGTGGTTTTATGACGAATGTCTCGTGGTTATGCAGAGTGTTTATCGTGGTTTTATACTAACTTTATAGTGGTTTTACAGTGACTTTATTAAAGGGTTATACCTATAGGAAGCGCTCTGAACTGGGTTTTGTCTACCTGTAGATAAGGTGTCATAACTTCCACATACTCTGATCGTCGATGACGGAGGGAGAGGTCAGGTTAGCTGGCGGGTGACATGGTCACACTGAGAGGGGTAAGTTGTCGGTATAGTAATATACGTAATAGCTCTTCTCTTCATATACCCATTACCAGAAAACAAGATAAGGTAAAAATTAATGTAACCAGTGTTCCTTTGTAGAACTCACAGAGGAACATGAGATGGACAAACATAGCTATAAAGACTTTTCTATCCTTCTACCTATCAATGAATGCAATGCACGTTACTTAGAGAGAATACGTAATATGTTAGCTGATGGTTATCAGGACTATAATAACCTCACTGTTGCTCGTATTGACTTAAGGTTCCCAGCTACTGATGAGTCTGATGACTTTCTGACTCGTGATGAAGTGCTATCGTCCGTAAGGAGGAGAAAAGATACGATTAAACGATTTATTCGAGCTATTGAATTAGAAATGGCAAAGCAAGAGCGTGAGAAGCGAGCGAAGGGTAAACGGGTGCATCGTTGTAAGGTGCGATATGCTTGGGCAAGGGAGCGTAATCATTCACACAACGATCATTATCACTTCGCGTTGGTTTTAAACAAGAGTAGGTTTCATCGCTGGGGTAAGTTTGAGAACGTCGAGTGCGGTGATGGTTTGTATAATATCATTGTTCGTGCCTGGGCGAGGGCAATCGGCCTGTGTAACAATCAAGCAATGGGATTAGTGCATATCCCTGATAATAGCATTTACTACCTTCACGGTCGTCCTGAGAGCTCTCAGAGCTCTGAGAAGGAGTATAAAGATATATTCCATCGACTAAGCTATTTAGCCAAAAAAAGAACCAAGCGTCGCAACGAGGGGTTTCGTTGCTTTGGTTCTAGCACCAAGTAAATCGTGCACAATCGTTTTTTATTGATGATATATATTTAAAATCCCGTCGGCCGTACTGTCATGGTGCGGCCTTACCTCATATCTCTAAGGCAATAAAATCATTGTCGATATCCTCCTGCGTGATCCCGATATAACGAAGCGTGATTCCTTCTGAGGTATGGCGCAGCATTTTCATCACTCGACCAATATCTTTTGTGGCTTGATACAGCATATAACCGCGTGTTTTTCGCATTGAGTGAGTCCCTAACGAGAGATTGAGCTCTTGCCCGACCTGTTGAAAGGCGAGAGTAACAGCTCGCCGAGAGAGCGGTTTAGGCGGCAGCTGCTTAATCTGCTGACAGCGGTGAGATTGAAACAGGTAGACGTGATCAGGATGGTCTGCCCGTATCTTTTCAATGCGCGCCAGTGTTTTCGGGTTGAGCTGGATATCAGCAATCTTACCTGTCTTACGCTCTTTGATTCGCAACCGGTCACCGTGGATATCGTCGAACCGAATGGCAAGCAGATCGGAGATACGCAACGCCAGGTTTAATCCGATATACCAGACGTCGGCCATTTGGCGGTGATAACGAATACTCAATAGATGACCGATAAGCTGAACAGTCTCAGCGTCTTTGATGGCTTGAACTTCTGACATGGCTTACTTCCTTTTTTCTTCACAGAGGGAGGTTTTGAGAAGCACAGCACGACAGCGACAGCCGGACCCTTGTTGCGCCTGGGTTGGCTGCTTCCCGTTTTAACATAATGAGAAGCAGGGAAAGGTATCGCTGCCTGTGTGCATGTGTGACGTGTAAAAATAGGCTGTGAAGCCGCTACACGACTGGGATCCAGCCTCGCTCGGCGAAAGACACACAGTCTTCACCGACAACCACATGATCTAAAACGCGAACATCAATAAGTCCCAACGCTTTGATCAATTTGTCAGTGATATGACGGTCTGCTTGTGACGGCTCGGCAATCCCGGATGGGTGGTTGTGCGCAAAGATTACGGCAGCTGCATTGTGACTCAGTGCCGCTTTCGCCACTTCGCGTGGATAGATAGACGCGGCATCGATAGTGCCAAAGAACAGGATATCGAACTGGATCAACCGATGTTGGTTATCCAGCAGCATCAACGCAAACACTTCACGATCATACGCGCCGAGTTTGAGCTTTAGGTATTCCATCACGTTGTTAGGGCTCGTGAAGGTGCCTTCGCGTTTGTACTTTTGGGCCAGCGCTTCTGCCGCGTGCTCTAAGAGCTGATTCAAATCAGATGGCTGGTGGGCAGGGTAGTTGTCTGCAGGGGTAAACAGGGGAGTGTGTGATGTACGCATAGGGAGTCTCCTTTAAGTGATTGATGTGGCTATGCGTATCGATGACATATATCTGAAATCAGGTTGGTTAGGGGAGTGGATAGCCCAAAAGCTAATCAAGGTAAAAATTAACGCATGGGGACTTGTTATGAGTTGAACTACCTAACAAGGACCAATCATGAAGTTTTTAAAATTACAACAAGTTATGGAAAAGACCTCACTGTGTAGCAGTAGCATCTACAACTTGATGAAAGAAGGCGACTTCCCCAAAAACATATCTGTGATGGGTAAGCGTAAGGCCTGGTTGGAGAGTGATGTCGAGGAGTGGATGCTGAAGAAGTTGCAAGCAACTGAATCGACCTCATAACCAATTGTATAAAACAAGCGTCACATAAACGTCCCAATGCATTGTTCATTCCTCAATTTTCTCATATTCTCTCGCATTAGCGCCAAATCACATAATAGAGAAACAACCTGATGGTTGATCAAATCCTAACCCTCAAAGAAGTTGCCACCTACCTCAAACTGGCGGAGAAAACCGCTTACCGACTCGCAAGTGAAGGCAAGCTACCCGGCTTTAAAGTGGGTGGCTCGTGGCGCTTCAAGCGTGAAGATTTGGAAGCGTGGATTGAGAAACAAAAGGACAATAGATGATCCCCAACTACCAAGCGTTTATGCGCCCATTTCTTGAAGTGGTCAATGCCGCGAATGGGAAAGAAGTAAAACTGAGAGATGTCATTAATCAGTTGGCAGAACGGTTTGAGTTATCAGAGGAAGAGCGAACTGAGCGTTTGCCAAGCGGTAAGCAGGCCATCCTCGATAATCGTATCGGTTGGGCGCGTACCTATCTTACCAAGTCAGGTTTACTAGAAACCACTCGACGCGCGCATTTCATTATTACAGAGAGGGGCGTTCAAGCGCTGCAAGATAAGGGTGCCGTGATCGATAACCAGTACTTGAAGCAGTTTGATGAATTCATTGCGTTTAAGGATCAGAAGAATGGCGATTCAAGTTCGCAACCTCAGGAGTACAACGCGGTAGACAGTACCGCGGACCAAATCACACCCGACGAAGTATTGAGAGGTGCTTACAAGCAAATCAATGAAGCTTTGGCCGCAGATATTTTGTCTCGAACACGACAAGTTGATCCGGCTTTTTTTGAGCAGCTACTGATCGAGTTACTGTTAGCGATGGGTTATGGCGGTAGCGGCGCAGGAATGGCGCATACGTTGGGTAAAACGGGTGACAACGGTGTTGATGGTGTGATTAATCAAGATCCTTTAGGGGTTGATCAGGTTTATATCCAGGCTAAGCGTTACGCAGAAGGCAACAATATTGGCGCTGGCGAAGTTCGAGACTTTTTTGGCGCACTTAACCTAAAAAAAGCGCAGAAAGGCATCTTCATTACTACCTCTGATTTTACGTCATCGGCCATTCAAACGGCGAAAGGGTTAGGGACCCGTATCGTGCTAATCAACGGCAAAGAGCTTGCAAGCTTGATGCTGCGCTACAACATTGGCAGCCGTGATGAAGATGTCTTGTACATTAAGAAAATAGACGAAGAATTTTTTGATGTGTAGACACCATAGTGCCTACACCTATTCCGAATATTAGGAAGTGACTTTTATATGAACAAACAGCAGCTTGCATCAAAGATCTGGGAATCGGCCAACCAGATGCGTTCTAAAATCGAGGCAAATGAGTACAAAGATTACATCCTAGGGTTAATCTTCTATAAATACCTTAGCGACCAGCTAGTTAGCTATGTCAAAAAACAAGGGATGACAGATGAAGACATTAAAGCGCTGAGCGAATCGGACCCAGAAACTATGGAATACATCCAGGATAAACTTGGTTACTTCATCGCTTACGAGAACCTGTTTTCAACCTGGGTAGACCCACACTCGGAATTTGACGAGTCCAATGTGCGTGATGCGCTGTCAGCGTTTGGCCGATTGATTCACAAGAACCACAAAAAGCTGTTTGACGGTATCTTTACCACCCTTGAAACAGGTCTTAGCAAGCTTGGTGAAACCTCTGGCAAACGAACCAAAGCGATCAGTGACCTACTACATCTCATCAAAGCAATTCCGATGACGGGGAACCTTGGCTACGATGTGCTTGGTTATATCTACGAATACCTTATCGAGAAATTTGCGGCTAACGCTGGTAAGAAGGCGGGTGAATTCTATACGCCTTATGAAGTCTCTTTGTTGATGTCTGAAATCATCGCCAGTGAGCTCAAGCACAAAGATAAGATTGAAATATACGATCCTACCAGTGGTTCAGGCTCCTTGCTGATCAATATTGGTAGCGCCGTGGCAAAATATGCCAAGAGCAAAGATGACATCAAATACTACGCGCAAGAGCTGAAAAAAAGCACCTACAACCTAACGCGCATGAACCTCATCATGCGGGGCATTCTGCCCGACAACATTAGCACTCGGAATGGCGATACGTTAGAAGATGATTGGCCGTATTTTGATGAGAGCAACCCACTAGACACATACCAACCTTTGTATGTCGATGCCGTAGTATCTAACCCACCGTATTCGCAAGCGTGGGATCCCGAGAACAAAGAAAGTGACCCGCGTTATGCGCGTTTTGGTCTAGCGCCAAAAACGAAAGCGGACTTTGCGTTTCTTTTGCATGATCTCTACCACCTTAAGCCGGATGGCATTATGACTATTGTACTGCCACACGGTGTCTTGTTCCGTGGTGGTGAAGAGGGTGAAATCCGTAAGCAGCTAATCGAGAACAACCACATTGACGCCATCATTGGCTTACCGGCGAACATCTTCTTTGGTACCGGTATCCCAACTGTCATTTTGGTACTAAAACAAAAACGCCAAAACACAGATGTATTGGTGGTTGATGCGTCAAAGCACTTTGTTAAAGAGGGAAAAAATAACAAGCTACAATCCTCAGACATTAAGCGCATTGCCGATGCGATAATTCACCGCGAAAGCAAAGACAAGTTCTCAAAAGTCGTGAGCCGGAAAGCGATTCAAGACAATGACTACAACCTGAATATTCCGCGCTACGTGGACTCGTCGCCAGAGGCAGAGACTTGGGATTTACACGCCACCATGCTGGGCGGCATCCCGAATAGTGAAATCGCTCGATTAAATGACTATTGGCAAGCACTGCCTGACTTACATAATGCGTTGTTTACCCCCAAATCGACGAGCCATAGTGAGCTGGCAGTGAAGAGCAATGAGGTGGAGGATGTCATTAGACAGCATCCGAATTTGCAGCGCTTTGTTTGTGCTTATAATCAAGCGTTCGATGGGTTTGAAGAATACCTAAAGCAAACCCTGATTGATGACTGGGAACAAGTAAACCGAAACCAGCAAGAAGCACAGCTGAGCACTGAGCTGTTTGCTCGGTTAGCCTCCGTGACCTTAATCGATAAATATCAAGCATATCAGCTCTTAAGTGACCGGTGGAAAGTGATCAGTGCTGATCTAGAAATGATGCAAACCGAGGGCTTTGATGCCACAAAGCAAGTGGAGCCACATCTAGTCATCAAGAAAGTGAAAAGTAAAGAGACCGAAGTTCAAGATGGCTGGAAAGGCCGTATTATGCCGTTTGAGCTGGTTCAAAAAACGTATTTAAACGATGAGCTGAAGGCAATAGCTAACAAAGAGCATCGATTAGCGGAGATTACCTCGCTATTTGAGGAGGTTTTGGCGTCCTTCTCTGAGGAGGAGAAACAAGCCGATACGATAAAAGAATCGGACGACGGCTTTGTGAATACCCTAGTGACGAAAGAAGCGAAAGCGTTCGTCAAAGAAGAGAAAGCGAACGGTCCATTCCCTGATGAGAGCTATGAAGCCAAGATCATTCAGGTTGCATCATTGATTGACGAAGAGAAAACGCTTAAGAAAGTACTGAGAGAAGCCAAGAGTGCTCTGCACTTAAAAACCAAAAAGACAATTGAAGAACTCACTGATCAGCAGGTAAGTGACCTACTCGCACTAAAATGGATCACGCCGTTATGTGATGATCTGGCCGAGATGCCGGGTGAGGTGGTCAATTACTTGACCCGTCAAGTACAGAAGCTGGCTGATAAATACGCTGTGACCTACTCGCAAGTTGCCAACGATATTCAAACCTCAGAGCAGGAACTGGCTGAGATGATGGGGCAGCTAATAGGTAATGAGCCAGATATGCAAGGTATTGCAGAGCTTACTAGCTTGTTGAAGGGTAAATAAGATGAGTATTGAAAAAAAAGTCCCTGATATAAGGTTTAACGGGTTTAACGATGAGTGGCAAGAGAAAAAGCTTGGGGATATTGGTGAGATTAAAACAGGACCCTTTGGTAGTAGTTTGCATGCTGAAGCATATGTAACTGATGGACATGCAATCATAACAACTGAGCATTTTAAGTTAGGTAAACTTCCTGTTGATAAAGATGGTATTCCGCAGGTATGTGATGATGATTACTCAAGGCTTAAATCGTATCTACTTAAATCAGGTGATATTGTATTTTCTCGTGTTGGATCAGTTGATATAAATGCGCATGTAACAGATAAGCAAGAGGGATGGTTGTTTTCTGGTCGGGTATTAAGGGTTAGATCAGATGAGTCAATTGATAGTGAATACCTACATCAAGAGTTATCAACCTCTCGTGTAAAAAAAAGTGTGGTTTCTAGGGCTGTTGGCCAAACGATGCCATCGATCAACACTGAAATATTGAAAACTACCCCTATTTACACTCCCACAGATAAGACTGAGCAAAAAAAAATAGGTGTGGGTTTAAAAAAAATAGATATCCTAATCAACCAACACCGCCAAAAGCACGAAAAGCTTATCCAGCTTAAAGATGCCATGCTTGAAAAGATGTTCCCAAAGGCAGGCGAGCGTGTGCCAGAGATTCGTTTTGGCGGGTTTAGTGGGGAGTGGGAAGAGGAACGTCTCGGCGATGTAGTGAGTTGCTTTTCTGGTGGCACACCAGCGGTTGGTGTTGAAGAGTATTACAAGGGAAGTATACCTTTTATTAGATCTTCCGAAATCAATAAAGCAAGTACAGAACTAAAAATTAGTGAATCTGGCATAAATAATTCTTCGGCAAAAGTAGTTGAAGTAGGAACTGTTCTATATGCACTTTATGGAGCTACAAGCGGCGAGGTTGGTAGAGCAAAACTTAGGGGAGCAATAAACCAAGCTATTCTAGCAATAATCCCTGCGACTAAGCTTTGTCCAGAATTTTTGTCGCAGTGGCTAAGGAAATGTAAAAGCAGCATTGTAAATACCTATCTACAAGGTGGTCAGGGAAATTTGTCTGGCGATATAGTTAAAAATTTAGTTCTAATCTCACCTACGTTTGAAGAACAAAAATCCATCGGTAACTACTTTCAAAAGCTCGATGCGCTAATTAACCAGCATCAACAACAGATTACCAAACTCAACACAATCAAGCAGGCTTGCTTGGATAAAATGTTCGTGTAACAGGGATAGGCGATGACCGTTTTTAAGAGAGAAGCAGACTTTGAGCAAGCCTTTATTGAAGTATTGATTACTAAAGGCTGGGAGCCGGAAGTTTTAAAAAATCAAACTGAAGCTGACTTGTTGAAAAATTGGGCGAATATCTTATTTGAGAATAACCGCCAACGCGACCGTTTAAACAATGTACCGCTCACCGATGGTGAGATGCAGCAGATTATTGACCAGATCAAAGAGCTTAAAACGCCGTTCAAGCTGAATGGTTTTATTAATGGTAAAACGGTCGCCATTAAGCGTGATAATCGCGATGACCCTGAGCACTTTGGCAAAGAAGTTAGCTTAAAAATCTACGATCGACAAGAAATAGCGGCTGGGCAAAGCCGCTATCAAATTGTGCAGCAACCCAGGTTTGAACGGGGTAGCGCGCTACGCAATGACCGTCGTGGCGACATTATGCTGCTTATCAACGGGATGCCGGTTTTTCATATCGAGCTTAAGCGTAGCGGTATTCCGGTTAGCCAAGCGGTCAATCAAATTGAAAAGTATTCCAAAGAGGGGATATTCAGCGGGCTGTTTTCATTGGTGCAAGTGTTTGTCGCTATGCAGCCCGAAGAAGCGAAATACTTTACCAATCCAGGCATGGATGGCAAGTTCAACGCAGACTATCAGTTCAATTGGGCCGACGTGAACAATGAGCCGCTAAATCATTGGAAGGACATTGCTTCACAGCTGTTATCAATTCCGATGGCGCATCAGTTGATTGGGTTTTACACCGTCGCTGATGATACCGACGGCGTACTAAAAGTGATGCGCAGTTATCAATACTACGCAGCAAATGCTATTTCTGACAAAGTGGCAAAAACCAATTGGAAGCAGATAACCTCCAATGCGGACAGACTGGGTGGTTATGTTTGGCATACCACAGGCTCTGGTAAAACCATGACCAGCTTTAAATCTGCGCAGTTGATTGCGCAATCACGTGATGCAGATAAAGTGGTCTTTTTGATGGACCGTATTGAACTCGGCACACAATCATTAACCGAGTATCGCAACTTTGCAGGCGATGGCGAAGATGTTCAGGCCACAGAAAACACTTACGTATTAGTTAATAAGCTAAAAAGTACTGACCCTGCAAATACCTTGATTGTCAGCTCGATTCAAAAAATGAGTAACATTTTTGAAGCTGTCGATGATCAAGGCGTTGCCACAAACTCTGCTGATATTGAAGCTATTCGCGCCAAGCGGCTTGTGTTTATCGTTGACGAAGCACATAGGTCTACATTTGGTGACATGCTCAGCCAGATCAAAACGACCTTTCCTCAAGCCTTATTTTTTGGTTTTACCGGCACCCCGATCCATGCTGAAAACGAAATCAAGGGTAGCACTACCCCCGATATGTTTGGTGATGAGTTACACCGTTACAGTTTAGCCGATGGTATTCGCGACGGTAACGTGCTCGGGTTCGATCTATACAAAGCACTTACGTTAAAAGACAAAGAAGTAAGACAAGCGGTGGCTCTTGAGCAAGCAAAAGCCGATTCCGTCGCTGATGCCATGTCAACACCTGCCAAGAAGAAAAAGTTCAATCGCTTTATGAACGATGTTCCTATGGCTGGATATACAGAGCCTGATGGCACTTATATTAAAGGTATAGAAGATTATTTGCCCAAATCGCAATACTTGAGCGAAGAGCACCAGAAACAGGTTGTTGCGGATATCATTAATAACTGGGACGTACAAAGCCAAGCAAATAAGTTTCATGCCATCTTAGCGACCAGTAGTATCGCTGAAGCAATTGATTATTATCGGCTATTTAAAGCGGAAAAGCCTGAGCTGAAGGTATCAGCACTGTTTGATCCCAATATCGATAACGATGGTGGCGGAGAGCGAGGGCCAGAATTTAAAGGTGATGGCTTAGAAGAGATCATAAGCGATTACAATCGCCTCTTCGGGCAGGACTTCGACTTTGCTAATCATGCCAAGTTCAAGAAAGATCTGGCGGCGCGTATGTCGCATAAAGAGCCATACGAACGCATTCATCATGATGCCAGTAAACAACTCAATTTACTGATTGTTGTTGACCAAATGCTGACAGGCTTTGATTCCAAATGGGTCAATACGCTTTATTTGGACAAAGTCATTAAATATCAGAATATTATCCAAGCGTTTTCTCGTACTAACCGCTTGTTTGGTCCAGACAAGCCTCACGGTACGATTCGTTACTATCGCTATCCACATACGATGGAAAAATACATCGAAGAGGCGGTGAAGCTTTATTCCGGTGACAAACCTCTAGGTCTCTTTGTTGATAAACTGGAAAGTAACATAGAAGCGATGAACGAAATCTTTGCCGAGATGGAGACACTCTTTACCAACTCTGGCGTTCAAGGCTTTGAGCACTTACCACCAGAAACAGAGGCCTGTGCAAAGTTTGCAGCGCTGTATCGAGATTTCAATAAGCACTTGGAAGCGGCCAAGATACAAGGATTAAGCTGGGAAAAGTCATCAGACAACTTTGATGAGCGGGTACCTGAGTTAGCATGTGATGAGCAAACGTACCTTAGTCTAGCGCTACGGTATCGGGAGCTAGCCAGCGAAAGCGAGCGCACAAAACGTGACAACACTGATGACATACCCTTTGACCTTGTGGGCCACTTAACCGAAATCGACACCGGCAGAATTGACTCTGATTATATGAATAGCCGGTTTGAAAAGTACTTAAGAGTGCTGAATAGTGGTGTTTCTAAGGAGGAAGCTGAGCGCACACTCAACGAGTTACACCAGTCATTTTCATCGTTGAGCCAAGATGAGCAAAAATATGCAAGGCTATTTTTGCACGATTTGCAACGCGGTGACGCAAAGCTCAACGAAGGTAACAGCTTTAGAGATTACATCAACAACTACCAAAACCAGGCAGAGCAAGCGCGTCTTGATGGCATCGTTGAAGCGTTCGGTCTAGATCGAGATCTGCTCTTGCAACTCATGAACGGTGCAATTAATAAAGCGAATCTTAACCGCTTTGGCCGCTTTGACACGTTAAAAGCGACCGTCGATAAAGCGAAAGCGAAAGCTTTTCTTGAAAAACGTGAGGGAAAGGCGATCCCACCGTTTAGGCTGAACATGCTAATCGATAAATACCTGCAATCGTTTATCTTCGAGCAGTCTGATGCTTTTAGCACTGATGAGATAACGGTGACCGATGAGGGTAACCAGAATCTCATACCAGACCCTCTTAGCTTTGGCGAGGTTAAGCTCTACCGAGCTAAACAGGTCCTCGCTTTGAAGAATGTTGTTGAGTTAGGCTCTATTACGTTTAAATCTGATATCGCCTATGAGGATGAGCCCTCATCGCTGCTGACAACCGGATACTACAGCGAGTTAAGAGAGCTGGGTGTTGTTTCATCGAGTGTACTTGATACAACCATCTCTGCACTTATAGAGCTTGAACGGGTAACGAAGGAGCTTGAGCTCCCGCTCTATAAAGAAGGTCAAAGTGGTATCGTTTGGGCACTGAAAGAGTCCAAAGAAGGTAGCGTAATTAATGAATTCACTGCTATTGCGGTTCAGTGTTCAGGGGATGACATCTATAAGTCTCTTATAGAAAACACGATTTATGACCTTGGCAAGAGTGCCTTATGTCTCAGTTTTGTCGTGCTTCCTAAGATGGCGTTTAACAAGCTAAAAAGTAAGAATACAGAGGCAAAAGAACGCCAAGCAGAACAGCTTGCGATTCAAAGCGCACCAAACGTTTTAGATTACAAAACGAACAAGAAATTGGCAGATAAATGGAAGGAAAAATGACATTAACTGCTTACACGTTATGCGCCATGCCATGAATAGACTTGTTAAACATAGCAATAAAATGAGTGCTTAACGATGACAGTGAAAGTTTCTCACATCACCCATATCGATAACCTGGCTGGCATCCTAGAGCACGCATGCCTGTGGTCGGATGCGAAACGGATTGAGCTGGGCTTGATCAACCAGAACATTGGCTACAGCCACATTAAGCAGCGTCGTCTTGTTCGACCCGTCAGTGTGGCCGCAGGTGGAACGATTGGACAGTACGTGCCTTTTAATTTTTGCCCTCGTTCTGTAATGCTGTTTGTGATTCATAAAGGGCACGCTGACTTTCAAGGCGGGCAGGACAGAGTGCTACACTTGATCAGTGATGTTGATACGATTCGACTGAGTAACCAGCATTGCTTCTTTACTGATATTCATGCTGATTTGGATTATGCGGAACAGATAGACGACTTTGATCGTATTACAGAACTCGATATTCAACGAATCATTCATGAGAAGTACTGGCAGGACTTTAAAGAAGAAAAGCAAGCTGAGTTTCTGGCCTTTGAGTCGGTACAATGGGGGACAATCCATCAAATTGGTGTTAAAACTCAAGCTATCGCCGATGAAGTAAACCAGTTGCTTCAAGTTGCGCAACACAAGCCCGAGGTTGTGGTTCGTCCTGAGTGGTATTACTAGAGGTTACTATGATCACTTATCAAACAGGGAACATTTTGCATGATCAAGCAGATGCTATTATCAACACTGTCAACACAGTTGGGGTAATGGGCAAAGGCTTGGCGTTGCAGTTTAAAAAAGCGTTCCCGGAAAATTTTAAGGTTTATAAAAAAGCCTGTGATGATAAATCCTTAGTAACAGGACAAGTACTGCCCGTGTCGCTTAACTCCATTAGCGCGCCGTTCTATGTGATTAATTTTCCGACCAAAGTGCATTGGAAATCGAATTCAAAGCCTGAATACATTGAACAAGGTTTGGAGAGTTTGAAGTCAGAAACGAGACGTCTAGGGCTTAAATCGGTAGCTATTCCTGCCTTGGGAAGCGGCCTTGGGGGGTTACCTTGGCAGCAGGTAGAGCAATTGATTCATAAGCACTTAGCCGATATGCCGGACGTTGAATGGCGTGTTTATCCACCACAAGCAGCGCCGAAAGCAGACGCCATGTTGAATAGGACCAAAAGACCGGCCATGACAGCAGGTCGAGCTGCTGTTCTTGGCCTGATTGAGGCCTATGTGTCTACTGGGTTTGGTTATCGTTTATCCTTGTTGGAAGTACAGAAGCTTGTGTACTTTCTCACCGCTACTGGTGAGCCCTTGAACAAGGTTGTGTTTAAGAAACATCACTACGGCCCCTATGCGGATGTGCTTCGCCATGTGCTTGATAAAATGGAAGGGCATTTTATCTCCGGTTACGCTGATGGCTTCAACAAACCAGACACACCTATCGAGCTAAAAGGTGACGCTGCTGCTGAGGCACTAAAGTATCTTGAAAAGCATGCAGATACAAAAAAGCGTTTTAAGCAGGTTGCTAGATTGATTGAAGGGTTTGAGTCACAAAATGGTATGGAGCTGCTTTCGACTGTTCATTGGGTAGCCACTCAAGAATGTGGCGATAAGCCGCTAAGTAGTGATGATGTGATTAATGGTGTTCATCGTTGGAATGCCAGAAAAGCAAACATGAAGCCAGCACATATTTTAGCGGCCTGGAACCGATTGAAAGAGCAGGGTTGGCTTGAAAGCAAAGCGCCTGTGGCATGCTAGTTGCGGTGGCTGATCATCTTGTGCTTGTTATAAAGTATATAGTTTAGTGCACTCTAAGATAATCGTTCCCTCGTGCTACTCTGCTGATTAAGGACAAAGTCTGGCGATGGTCGTCAGAGACTGGTTCTTGTCATTTCTAGATCCAGTGTAAGCTATTCGCTAGAGCGGAAAGTGCTTCTTTCCGCTCATCAAAGTAAGTATACCTATCGTAGATCCCTTCAACGCCTTTGAGTTTATGGTTTAGGCATCGTTCTGCAATGTGACCAGGTGTGCCTTGTCGTGCCAGTAATGTCCGGCACGTACGGCGTAAGTCGTGCACGGCAAAATGTGGCATGTCGCCCATTACATTCGGTGCAGGTTTTTTTTTGCCTGCCTCTCTACCGAATAATTTTGAAATCGCACGATTGAGCGTATCTGGGCCCATATGAGGCCGCTTGCTGGCGCGTCGGCTCGGAAACACATAGTCTGAGCCACAACCTCGGATTTTTAACTCTTCTAACCAGGTAACGACCACTGGCGCTAAAGGAATATCTAACGCAACGCCGGTTTTACTGCGCTCTTTAGGGAGCACCCATACCCCTGCTTCTAAATCAAACTCTTGCCACTTTGCTTCACATAGCTCTGATTTTCGTACCCCCAAGCAAACCAATAACGCACAAGCGAGATAGTTATCGCGACCAAAACTAGTTTGATATGCCTTTGCCGTAGAAAAAAACTGGTTTAGTTCCTCTGGGGTCAAGGCTCTATCCTTGCTGTGCTCAACACCACCAGCATCTCTTACTGTAAAAGCTGCCGCTGGGTTGCCGTTCATAAGATCGAGTTTGATGGCATGGTTAAAGAGTTGTTTACAGTAACCTAATGCATCATTCGCGATTGTTGGCCTGCCGGAATTTGTAATCGCATTAATAGTAAAACGAATATCTCGCGCTGTGACTTGGTCCAGTAAGATCTCACCAATATGCGGCGCAATGTCTTTCGTGTAGATGCGTTTAGGAATATCGGGGTATTTGAGACGTTTAACGAGAGTGGGGTACCAATCTTCGAAAAGGTCGTTCACTGTTTTTATTTGTACTTGTTGGACTCGTTTTCGTTGCAAGAGCGGATCATACCCATCCCGCAGTTGCTTCATCTTGGCGGCAGCGTCTAATCGAGCATCCTGGAGCGATACATCGCGTACCTTCCCGAGACTCATCTCTCGTCGCTTTTTGTTTGAGGTATACCGTAGCATCCAGCTTGGAAGACCGGAGGCAGGCACAACAAGGTATAAGCCATCACCGTCAGCATAGCGTTGAGTCTTCTCAGCTCTTGCTTTAATCAGCGCGTCAACTTTTTTTACTGTTAGCTTTCCCATTGCATTCTCCATACCCGTAACACGATTACCCACCACCTTACTGACAGTATAATCTCATTACCCACCATATTACCCACCATTTGGTGGTGGGTAAAGGTGGTTGGCTATGTAATGCTATGGAAGTTAGCTTTTCTATAAATTATTGTTTTTAAGTGCTTATAAGGTGTTTATGTTTAGATATGGAATTTATTCAATATTCTGGATCTGCTCGCGCATTTGTTCGATAAGTACTTTGAGCTCGACGCCGGAGGCGGTGATTTCGGTGCTGATTGATTTGGAGGCGAGGGTGTTGGCTTCGCGGTTGAACTCTTGCATCATAAAATCCAGACGTCGGCCGCAGGCGCCGCCTTTTTTGAGGATTTTTCGCGCCTCTGAAACGTGTGAGTCCAAGCGGTCAAGCTCTTCTGCAACGTCTACTTTTTGCGCCAGCATCACCATTTCTTGCTCGATGCGAGTTGGATCGAGCTCCACTTTGGCTTCTTCCAAACGTGTGGTTAAGCGTTCACGCTGCCATTCAATCACGGTAGGCATCTTTTCGCGCACTTTGATGACTTCAGCGCTAATCGCATCTAATCGCTGTTCAATCAGCGCCTTCATGTTGTCACCTTCGCTCGCACGCGCGGCGATAAAGGCGTCGAGTGCTTCTTCAAGACCAGTCAATAGGGCGCGATGCAGTTCGTCGGTATCTTGCTCAGGGGCTTCCATCACCCCCGGCCAGTTCAGGACCTGGAACGGATTGATGTTGCCTTCCCCAGCGGTTTCTTTCACCCATTTGGCGGCGTGAATTACTTGTTTGGCCAAGGCTTCGTTAATGGTGAGCTTGTCTTGATTGGCTTGCGAGGTATCAAAGCGTAAGTTGCATTCCACTTTGCCGCGCGCAAGGCGCTTGCGGAAGCGCTCACGCACGACGGGCTCAAGGCTGCGCAATTGCTCGGGCATGCGAATGTAGGTTTCGAGATAGCGCTGGTTGACGGAACGAATTTCCCAAACGGCGTTGCCCCAATCGCCCTTGATTTCGTGTCGCGCGTAGGCGGTCATGCTGTGGATCATTGGTACCTGCTTGTGTGTGCAAAGAGTGAATGGCTTGATTATACGCATCCACCTGCAATGCGTCAGCTGTGTTGGCAAGATGTGCCGACAGGGATCGCAAGCGTGGCAAGAAACACGTATAATCGCGGGCAAATTTCATCTGCCCAAAAGGTTACTTGCATGCGTCCAAGTGGAAGAGCGCTCGACCAAATTCGTCCCGTTAGCTTTACCCGCGGTTTTACTGCCCACGCAGAAGGCTCTGTGCTGGTTTGCTTTGGCGACACAAAAGTCATTTGTAACGCCACTGTCGAAGAGGGTGTGCCACGCTTTTTAAAAGGCAAGGGCCAAGGCTGGGTGACGGCAGAATATGGTATGTTGCCACGTGCCACGCATACGCGTAACCGTCGAGAAGCGTCGACCGGTAAACAAGGCGGCCGCACGATGGAAATTCAGCGTCTGATCGCGCGCAGCCTGCGTGCAGCGGTTGATTTAACCGCGTTGGGTGAGTACACCATCACAGTCGATTGTGATGTGATTCAGGCCGACGGCGGCACGCGTACTGCATCTATCTCGGGAGCGAGCGTTGCTCTGGCTGACGCACTCAATGCCATGGTGCGTGATGGCAAACTTGCCGCGAACCCCATGAAAGGTCACGTCGCAGCGGTGTCGGTAGGTATTTATCAGCAAACGCCAATTTGCGATCTGGAATACGTCGAAGACTCCGCGGCAGACACCGACATGAATGTGGTGATGCTCGAAGATGGCCGTATGATTGAGGTACAAGGTACCGCTGAGGCAGAGCCATTTACTCCCGATGAGCTCAATGCCATGTTGGTACTGGCCAAGAAGGGCATTGATGACATTGTCGTTGCCCAAAAATCGGCGTTAGCCGACGCATAACAAATTGAGTAGCTCCCACATTGGGGGCTATTTTTTTGCCCTGAGAACAGGATGGAGCCCGTGACATAACCGTCACAACCGTTTTAATAGTGAGAGGATGGAATGAAAGCCTACCAGCGCCAGTTTATTGAGTTTGCCCTTGAAAAGCAGGTTTTAAAGTTTGGTGAATTCACCCTGAAATCCGGCCGCAAGAGCCCGTATTTCTTTAATGCAGGTTTGTTTAATACCGGACGTGATTTAGCAAAATTGGGTCGTTTTTATGCCGCTGCATTAATGGATACTGGGATTGATTACGATGTGCTATTTGGCCCTGCGTACAAGGGGATCCCGATTGCGACCACTACCGCGGTTGCGCTTGCCGATCATCATGATGTGGATACGCCTTACTGTTTTAACCGCAAAGAGGCAAAAGATCATGGCGAGGGCGGCCAGTTAGTGGGCAGTGCGCTCGCAGGTCGCGTGATGTTGGTGGATGATGTGATCACCGCTGGTACTGCTATTCGTGAATCTATGGCGCTGATCCAGGCGCAAGGTGCGCAACTTGCCGGTGTTTTGGTGGCGATTGACCGCCAAGAACGGGGCCAAGGAGAGCTGTCTGCGATTCAAGAAGTAGAGCGTGATTTTGCCTGCCGCGTTGTCTCTATCATTAGTTTGAGTGACTTAGTGACCTATCTAGAGCAAAGCGAGGCTGATCCGGCGCAGCTGGCGGCGGTCAAAGCTTATCAAGCAGAGTATGGTATCTAACCTTTACTGGGCGCGCCACGGCGCGCCTGATTGCTTTTATGGCTTATTGCAGCTGACTGGTGAGCAATTGCCAGTACTGTTCAAAGTTGGCGGTAGGCAGTTGTTTGAAAGAGGAGCGCACATAACGGCATAAGCTGCCTTCAACTTGGCCAATTAGCTGGCTAGCGAGCACCGCTTCATCGAGCGGAAAGCCTTTCCCTTCTCGCAAACGTCTTTCCCGCAGTACTTGCTTGAGCTGTGCTTCAACGCGCTCAAACAATTGGTTGATGCGACCTTGTAAGCGGTCTTGCTCGAACATCAACGCATGGCCTGTCATGATACGCGTGAGTCCCGGGTTGCGCTCACCAAATCCAAGCAGCAACTGCAGAATGAGCTTAAGACGCACTAAGGTGTCTTTCTCTTCATCAATAATCAGGTTGATGCGGGACAGTAATGAGTCCTCAATAAACTCAATTAAGCCCTCAAACATGCGTGCTTTGCTGGGAAAGTGGCGATAGAGTGCGGCCTCGGAGACGCCAACTTGGGCGGCCAATTTGGCGGTCGTGATGCGCTGGCTGCCTTGCGTGGATTCCAGCATTTGCGCGAGCGCTTGGAGGATCTCTTCGCGGCGATTATTTTTTTTCGGGGCTGCCATTCATGCGATTCCTTTGTCTTTTATTCTCACGTTGGCGGGCGGTAAAGGAAGCATCAGGACGAGGTGCCACCAAGCGTGTTAGTCATGCCCTTTATCTTAGCGGTGAGGTGTCTGTATTAAAAGCAAAAAGCGTGGCCTTGGCGCACGCTTTTACACTTGATGTAACGGCGTTTTTTTACGTTACGCTTTGGTATCCGCCGCGTGATAACGGCTGGCGATATGTGTCATCACAGTGCGTGCCAAGGGTGCTTTCTCTGTTAACGGTAGTGCGAGATCACCGTTCGGCCAGAAAAGGTGTAAGGCGTTGTGATCGCTATTAAACCCTTGGTCTGAAAGCGAGACATCGTTAGCACAAATCATGTCGAGCCCTTTACGTGCAAGCTTATCGCGTGCATAGGTCTCGATATCCTGTGTTTCTGCCGCAAAACCAACGGTAAAAGGTCGTGTATCCGACAGCGCAGCTACCGAGGCGATAATGTCAGGGTTTTTCACCATGGTGACTGTCATTGCATCTTTATCTGCCTGTTTTTTCAGCTTTTGCTCGGCAACGGTTTGGGGACGATAATCCGCCACGGCCGCACAGCCAATAAAAATGTCTTGTGAGGCAATGCTGGCATGGACGGCTTCATACATTTGTTGTGCACTGGTCACATCAACACGGTGTACGCCGGTGGGCGTTGGCAGTGCGACTGGGCCACTCACTAGGGTCACGGTAGCCCCCAGTGCACGGGCGGCTTCTGCGAGCGCATAGCCCATTTTTCCCGAGCTATGGTTAGAAAGATAGCGCACCGGGTCGAGTGCTTCTCGGGTTGGCCCGGCGGTGATCATGATGTGCTTGCCAGCCAGAGGGGTGGGACCGGCCCAGTGTTCACATTCTGCCACTAACGCCATCGGCTCTAGCATGCGCCCCGGGCCGACATCGCCACAGGCTTGTGCGCCACTGTCGGGCCCCCAAATCAGGTAACCGCGCGCACTCAACGCAGCGATATTGGCTTGCGTGACAGCTGCACGATACATCTGCTGATTCATTGCGGGTGCAATCGCAATCGGCGCATCGGTGGCGAGACACACCGTGGTGAGCAGATCATTGCCCATGCCAGCATGGACGCGTGCAATTAAGTCAGCGGTCGCGGGGGCGAGCAAGACTAAATCTGCCCACTTGGCTAATTCAATGTGGCCCATCGACGCTTCAGCGGCGGGGTCAAGTAAGCTATCTGATACCGGGTGACCGGAAACGGCTTGCATGGTCAGCGGGGTGATGAATTCTTTTGCTGCGCGAGTCATCACCACCTTGACCGTCGCCCCACGTTCAATCAGACGTCGAGTGAGGTCGGCACATTTATACGCGGCAATGCCGCCGCCCATACCGAGCAGTATACGTTTTCCTGCCAGCGTCTGGGCTGGCTGTTGTGAAGAACTGGCCATAATGCGTGATATCGTTGTCAGTGAATGGCGCAACCATACCATAATCCTTAGCGTAAAAAGCTTGTTCAAGCGCATGAATCCTCGCACGGTGTGAGCCAGGTTGGCTGTGATATGGGCTGATGTCTGCTGAAAAGCACACGCAACGGGGAATAAAAATAGGCGACTGTAACGCAACCTTGCCATGATGCGCTTGTATCAAGGCGGCGTCCTCTCCCTACTATCGGCGTTGTCGTAGCCGACGACTGGCTCAGCAAAGGGAGAACGATCATGAGCTTAAAAACCATGCCGCAAGATTGCCGCCCACGAGAGCGTTTGCTGAGTAGAGGGGCACAGAGCTTGTCTGATGCCGAGTTACTGGCGATTTTTTTGCGAACTGGGGTGACGGGGATGAGTGCGGTCGAGCTGGCCGACTACCTATTAAATGACTTTGGCTCGTTGCGTGCGCTGATGGGTGCTGACCAAGCTGCGTTTTGTCAGCACAAAGGGCTAGGAAGCGCGAAATATGCCCAGCTTCAGGCGGTATTGGAGCTTAGTCGCCGTTATTTAAAAGAAACGTTAAGTAAAACCGATGCACTGACCAGCCCTGATCATACCCGCCGTTATTTGTCGACGTTGCTTCGAGATCGGCCCCGCGAAGCGTTTTATGTGTTATTTCTCGACAATCAACACCGTGTCATTGCCGATGAGCAACTTTTTGAGGGCACTCACAATGCGGCGAGTGTGTATCCGCGTGAAATTGTGCGCCGCGCACTCGAATTACATGCGTCGGCGCTGATATTGGCCCACAATCACCCTTCGGGTGTGGCAGAGCCGAGTCAGGCCGATCGCCAAATCACCGAAAGAATTGTTCAAGCGTTGGGATTAGTCGACATTCGTGTGCTTGATCATCTGGTGGTTGGGGACGGAGAAGTGGTATCCTTCGCCGAACGAGGTTGGTTGTTATCCCTTTGAGGATCGCCTTTGGCGAAAAAAACGATCAAAAAGAGCGCAAAAGGATCTGCTCGGGACTTGAGCAATGTGAATTCAGTTAGTATAATGCGCCACCTTTGATAGCCTTGACCTTGAGCCTGACCTTGAATTTGCAGGACTGGCGGACAAGGTTGATATCGAGCTGAAACGATTTTGGAGAGACTTTCATGTCACGAGTATGCCAAGTAACTGGCAAGCGTCCTGTAGTTGGTAACAACCGCTCTCACGCTAATAACGCCACCAAGCGTCGTTTTCTGCCGAACCTGCAAACTCATCGTTTCTGGGTAGAAAGCGAAAAACGCTTCGTTAAACTGCGTCTATCTACTAAAGGTATGCGCATCATCGACAAAAAAGGTATCGATTCTGTACTAGCAGAAATGCGTGCCCGCGGTGAGAAAGTATAAGAGGACTTAGAGAATGGCTAAAGGCATTCGCGAGAAGATTCGTCTAGTATCCTCTGCTGGTACTGGTCACTTCTACACCACAGATAAGAACAAACGTAACATGCCAAGCAAGTTCGAGATCAAAAAATTTGATCCCGTAGTTCGCAAGCACGTTATGTATAAAGAAGCCAAAATCAAGTAATTGGTTGAAAGTTTCGAGAAAGACCCAGCCTAGGCTGGGTTTTTTTATATCTATTTTTCCTCGCTGGGCCATCCGGTTGCTTAGCTATCAACGCCAGCCTCATTTGTGTATATACTGCTGATTAACAAAGTCGGGTATCCAGTGGCGGTGTCTCATGAAGCTAAAACGAAAGACGTGGAACAACATCCTCATTTTTTCCGTGGTGATCTTTTTCGGTTTAATGCTATTGCCTGACTACCTGCGCCACCAACGCCACGCCAGAGATATGCCTGACGGTGTGATTGCCTTGGTGACGTCGCGCAGTGAGGTGCTCGCGCTGCGCTTCTCGCACTTAACCTTGACGCGTACGCTCGATGGTTGGCAAACCGACAAGCCGTTATTGATTAGCCCCACGGAGCTCGCTCAGCGTTGGCTGGGACTGAAAGGGACACAAGTGAATGACGCTACCTTGCAATCGCTGCGGCCGCAACTAACCGCACCGCGGACGCTTGAGCTGCTGCGTAGTCCTGATCAAGAACCTATCCGTATTACTTATTATCAGCAGCCGCAATTTTGGTTAATGCAAAATGAGCGAGGCCAATGGCTGGCGGTGTCTGTTGATAGCCGTTACCTTTTTCCATTGACTAAGTCGTAAGTAAAAGTCCTTATCATGCCTGAATTACCTGAAGTTGAAGTCAGTCGCATGGGGATCACTCCCTATGTTGAAGGTCAGACCGTCACCCAAATTATTGTTCGCCAACCACAGCTGCGCTGGCTGGTGCCTGATGAATTGCAATTGCTCCAAGGTCAAGTGATTCGCCGGATAACACGTCGTGCCAAATATTTGTTGCTCGAGTGCGATTTAGGCGCGGCGCTTGTGCATCTTGGGATGTCGGGCAGTTTACGGGTATTGCCCGCCAGCTTAGCCCCAGAAAAGCATGACCATGTGGATGTCATTCTCAGCAACAATATGATGATCCGCTATCACGACCCAAGACGATTTGGTGCTTGGCTGTGGCAAGCGCAGGATACAATGCATCAAGTGCTGAGCAAGCTTGGCCCCGAGCCATTAAGTGACGCTTTTAACGCTGATTATTTACTGGCGCGTGCGAAGGGTAAAAAACTGGTGATGAAATCCTTCATTATGGATAACGCGGTGGTCGTTGGCGTGGGGAATATCTATGCCAATGAATCTCTTTTTTGTGCGGGGATCCACCCCAAGCGTCCAGCAGGGAGCCTGACGCACTCAGAAGCAGCATGCCTTGTCGATGAGATAAAAACCGTGCTCGCGGCGGCGATTGCCCAAGGGGGCACGACCTTAAAAGACTTTACCAATGCGGATGGCAAAGCAGGCTATTTTGCTCAGGAGCTTCGGGTTTACGGCAAAGCCGGCGAACCTTGTCCGCAATGTGAGACGGTATTAGAGCGTGTGGTGATTGGGCAGCGGGCAACGGTATTCTGCCCGCATTGCCAGCCACTATGATGGCGTGTTGACGTGAAGCTTATTGCAAAGCGCGGTTAAGACATCAGGGTGCACAAACTCACTGGTGTCGCCGCCGTGCAGTGCCACTTCTTTGACCAAGGTCGATGAGATAAACGAGTGCTCTTCGGATGGGGTGAGAAACACGCTTTCAAGCTCAGGCATCAAACGACGATTCATGTTAGCCAGTTGGAACTCGTACTCGAAATCAGAGACCGCACGTAGACCGCGTACCAAAATGTTGGCTTGGTATTGCTTGGCAAAATTCACCAGTAGTCCAGAAAAACCGACCACAGAAACATTGGGCAAATGACTGGTTACCGCTTGGGTTAAGGCGACGCGTTCGTCCAGATCAAACAGGGGTTTTTTACTGGGGCTTGCGGCAATACCGACGATGACCTCATCGAACATGCTTGCAGCGCGTTCGACCAAATCAAGATGGCCATTAGTGATGGGGTCAAACGTGCCCGGGTAAATCACACGGGTCAGTTGTTTCTTGGTCACAGGGTTGTCCTTTTGATGTGTTATCTGGGCAGAGGTTATCAAATCATGCGTCGAGGCGCATTGTTCTTCATCGTGGTGCGTCTGTGAATCTGAAAATAGGCACGTTACACTGATAGGCGCTGCAGCGACCGCAAGATAGGAAAAACAGTGAGTATAGAAGTAGAACAGCGCGACAACGAATGTATTTGGTTTGACCCTGAGTTGGTGGAAGGGGATCCACGCCACTATTTCGATATTCACTATTGGCATCAGCAAGCCGCGGTGACGGGATCAGCAAAGGGACGCGGTACGACGTTTTTTGTGCGTGGCCCTAAGATGGAGATGGCATTGCGCCATTATTATCGGGGCGGTTTGTTCGGTAAGCTGGTAAAAGATCAGTACTGGTTCACCGGTTGGGAGACAACCCGTTGCGGGGCGGAGCTGACGTTACTTGCCTATTTGCGGGCGAAAAAGTTGCCAGTGCCTCGACCGGTTGCGGCGCGCGCGGTCAAATCTGGGCGCACGTATCGGGCAGATATTCTGGTTGAAAAAGTGCCAGGCGCGCGCGATCTTGTGGCTATTCTCTGTGAACATGCACTATTGGCTCATGATTATCGAGCCATCGGACGACTCGTTCGACGGCTTCACGATGCCGGTGTTTGTCACACTGACCTCAATATTCATAACATTCTTCGCGATAAGAAAGGCAAGTTGTGGTTAATTGACTTCGACAAATGCCAGCAGCGTGATGGTGAGCAGTGGAAAGAAGACAACTTAGCGCGTTTGCATCGCTCGTTTAAAAAAGAGAAGGAAAAACGTCAAATCCATTGGCAGCCCGAAGATTGGGCCGCCGTGCTAAAAGGCTATAACAAGATTCGCAAATAGGGGTTAGCGATTTAACCAAGGCGCCAGTGCTTGCAAGGTGCGTTCTACAGCCCCTCGGTTTTGCTCAACAACCTGTAATCCGGCTTGTCCTGCTTGCGCGCCCAGTGGTGGCGACGAGAAAAAGGCACCGATCTTCGCGGCAATATCGCGGCTGTCGTTGCACACTTGCAAGGCGCCCGCTTCAATCAAGGTGTCACCAATCACTTGGAAATTGTAGTAGCTGGGTCCCGTTAATTGTGGCTTGGCGAGCGCGGCAGGCTCGAGCAAGTTATGCCCACCGACTTTAGGGCCGAGAAAGCTACCCGCCATGACAACCACGTTCGCAGCAGCCAGATATGTCATCATTTCTCCCATGGTATCCCCTAAATAGACTTGCGAGGATAGGGCGATTGGCGCGTCACTCGTACGGCGCTGGACGCTGAGTCCGTGGGTGTGGATCTGCGCTTCTACGCCATCAAACCGCTCCGGATGACGGGGAACCAGAATTAACAAGGCATCGGGATAATCACGGAGCAAGGCAGCATGGGCGTCGAGCATGATGGCATCTTCGCCCTCATGCGTACTGGCGGCGACCCAGCATGGACGCGCTCCAATGTCATCAATCAGTGATTGGCCCAGATGTGGGTCCGTAGCTTTAATATCAAATTTGACCGAGCCGACCGTCGCCAGCTTATTGTCAGCAACCCCCAATTCGGCAAAACGGGCCTTATCGCTGTCGTGCTGACATAAAATTACATCGATATTTTGGCTCATGGTACGAAATAGCGGTGCGATTCGTTTATAGCCGCGGCACGCTTTCTCGGACAAGCGCGCATTGATGACCACGATAGGCACACCGGCTTGATGGACGTTAACGAGGGTGTTTGGCCACAGCTCGGTTTCCATAATCACGCACAGGCGGGGTTTGACTGCGCGCAAAAAACCACGGACAGCGAAGTTAAAATCGACTGGCATATAGCGATGGATAATGCCTTCTATCTTCTCTGCCTGCTCTGCGCCGGTTGGAGTCGTGGTGGTGACGAGCAGAGGAATGGATGGATAGGCCTGCTGCAACGCGGCAATTACGGGTTTCGCGGCGAGTACTTCACCCACAGAAACCGCATGCAGCCAAATCGGCTGCCCCTCAACAGCTGGCGTACGGCCAAAGTGCTCCCGCCATCGCGCACCGACGGCCGGTTTCCCGGAACGTTTTTGATATAGGCCCACTAATAACAATGGGGCAACAAGAGTCAGGATAAAGGTGTATAGCCAGCGCACGAATCAGTCCCAAACCTTATACATAATTGTTATACTACGAAACAAATTAACACCTTCCAAATGATGTAAATATTATGGACNGGCATTGTGTATGATTTTCCAATCACTCAAAGAAGAGAAAACCTATAACTTTGATGTGATTGTTGCCGATGATGGATCATCCGATGATATCACTTCATGGTTAAAAGACTATATTAAATTGCTTCCTTTTCGCGTGTTTCATGTCTGGCATGAAGATAAAGGATTTAGAAAAAATCGAATTTTGAATAAATCGATCGCTGCGTCTAAAACGGATTATTTAATTTTTATCGATGGCGATTGTGTACCTCAAGCTGGTTTTGTGCAAGATCATCTTTATGCTGCAGAAAAAGGGGTAGTCGTTTGTGGTCGTCGTGTCGAACTGTCTGAAAAATACACCCAAAAATTATATTCTTCTCCAGAGAAGTCAACATTTAGTCATGTTTATTTCATTCCAATGATGTTCCGTTATTTGTGGTTTAATCTGTTAGGTTATGATACAGACGTTACCGGTAAACACATTGAAAACGGTATTCATATAAAGTTTCTCAGAAATCTAATGTTAAAAAGGCGTTTAGAAAAGTCTATTATCGGTTGTAATTTTTCTTTGTTTAAAGACGATTTCAAAAAAATCAACGGATTTGATATGAACTATGAAGCGCCTGCAGTGGGTGAAGATACAGATATTGAGTTTCGTTTGAATGGCGTTGGTATAAAAACAAAAGCACTAAAATTTGGTGCAGCATTACTGCACCTTTATCACCAAGAGCTTAAAAGGCCATCTATCAATCAGGACATCTTTCAAGAAACCGTGAAAAATAAAGCATTCTGGGCAAACAATGGTTTAGACAAGCTATAGTTTTTCATGGATGATGTGCTGGTAAATATCTTGATACTTTTGTGCGCATATTGAGATATCAAATTTTTTGGCTGTATTTAATGCTTCTCGGGCCATACATTCTAACAACTCAGGTGTTTGAGATAGTGTTTCAATATAGTGAGCAAGTGATGCAGCATCACCAGACGGGATCAGATAGCCATTAGTCTCGTGATTAATAATATCAGGGATCCCGCCTGCCTTCGTACCAACTGCCGGCAAGCCTGTGGCCATCGCTTCGAGGATCACAGAGCCTAGCCCTTCACTATACGAAGGGTGAACTAGTAAATCGGCGGCTGCGAACCAGTTCCCCATTGCGCTTTGTTTACCCATAAAGCTAATGTTGCCAAGGCCTTGTGCTTGCTTTTCGAGCTCAGCGCGCGCTTTACCATCGCCTAGTAAGCAGATGTGAATCTGAGGGGCGTGCTTCTCGAGCACCTTGGCGGCGCCAATAGTGACATCAAAGCCTTTATGGGCGTACATATTCGCGGCTTGAATGACCAAAAACTTATTAGCAAACTGCGCCTTAATCGCGTCGACGTCAGCGTCTGAAACCGGATACTGAACCGGAGAGCTAGGAATGGTTGCGACATTCGCTTGAGGGTGGCGCCGAGTTATCTGGCGGACAATCTCCGAACTGAGCCCGACCAACGTACTTGCACGAGTATAGGCAAGTTGAGATAGCCATTTACGCTTTAGGGGATTATCAATGCGTCGTGTGACGATATAGGGTACGCCATGTATCAAGCGCTGGAGCAGCGCCCAATAGATGGCTCGGCCTTCATGAACATGGACCACATCGCAGTCAGCGGTGATTGAGCGCTGATGCGAGCGAGTATAATGCTTACAAAGCACTAATTGGCACTGTTCAAGTGCGCGAATTTCATCAGCAAACGGGCTTTTGGGGTTAGCGACCACAGTGAGTTGATAACCCATTGCGAGCTGTTGTTTGATCAGTGTGAGTGTTTGTCGCTCACCGCCGCTAAACCCAGATGCAAGATTGACATGGCAAATGTGCATATCAAGATTGCCTCTTAACATAGTCTCTCAACCACAAATCGGCATAGCGTGTGAAGACGACATTAGCACTGAGTAGTGCGAGGACAAGCCCATGTCGACCATCTAAAAAGCCTTTTTTTAATATATACATTTTTATGAATCGAAATAGTGCATGGCTAATAGCTTTTAATACACTCGACGACTTTTTACCCTCCCTCTGATCACTCCAAAGCTTTATGTACTGGTTGGTCTTCGCGGTGTACTCATGAAGATAATGAAATGTATTATGCTTTAATACACCATCTAAATAGACTTTTTGATGTGTACTGGGTACTAAAACATGTTCATGGACTAGCGAGTCAGAATACTGAGCCTCAGATGTTTTATAGAGACGACAGATCCAATCAGGGTGCCAACCAGAGTGTTTTATTTCCTTGCCAAATGCACGGGATAGTCGGTTCACATAATAAACTGTGTTCGTTTGTTGGCTATTAATGGCACTTAAGATGCTTTCTTTTAATTCAGGTGTGACTTGTTCATCAGCATCTAGCCACAAGACAAAATCACTTTCCACATATGCTTGTGCGCGCTGTCGCTGCTTACCAAAACCTTGCCAATCTGATTCAATATAAACTTTGTCTGTATATTGTTTGGCAATATCGAGCGTCTGATCGGTGCTGCCAGAATCAAGAATGATGATCTCATCGACCCATCCCTCTACGGACTGTAGACACGGCTCGAGATTGTGTGCCTCGTTTTTTACAATCAGTGCGACGGCAAGAGTATTAGTTGTTTTGGTCATGATGGCTTCCCTGTCCTTGCCACTAGATCAATTACCTGGCGTGGGTCCAACTCGTTTAAACATTTTAAATGCCCTAACGGACATTCGCGTTTAAAGCATGGGCGACAGTCGATATCGGTGTGAATAATATCGACCTTATGGGTTAATGGGGGCGTATATTCCGGGGATGTGGAGCCGTATACTGCAATCACATGACAATTTACCGCGGCAGCGATATGCATTAAGCCCGAGTCGTTGCTGACCACAGTTTGGCAGGCGCCGAGTAAGTCAACGGCTTCAATCAGGCTGGTTTTTCCCGCTAACACATACATGTCATCTTGCAGGCCAGACAGTGCGGCAATGTTTTCACAAGTTTCAACGTCTTTTGCCGAGCCGAATAGCCATACTTGGTAGCCTTGTGCAATCATCGCTTGTGCGACCGCGGCATAGTGGCGTTCGGGCCACTTTTTCGCTGGGCCAAATTCGGCCCCTGGGCATAAACCAAGCACGGGCTTATCTTGATTTAGCCCCAGTTTTTTGACCACGGCCGCTTGTGCGTCAGGGTCAATGGTTAACTCAGGTTTTGGCAGGCCTTCAAGACCGCCGAGTGAGGCTGAGCTTTGCATCTCAGCACGAGGGTGAGCCAATGCGACATAGCGCTCAACCATGTACTGAAAGGCTTTCTTGTTGGGGCGTAAGTCATTCAGCAAGCCATACCGCATTTCACCTTTCCAGCCGGTGCGCACTGGAATATTGGCAAACCAAGGGATCAGTGCCGATTTGGCCGAATTAGGCAACACATAGGCGTGATCATAGTGGTGCTTTGCGAGTGCTTTACCCAATTGGCGACGTTTACCGAGCGCAAATTCGCCATGGCCGAGCGGCATCTCAATGCTGCGATTGACCTCTGGCATGCGTGCCAAAATTGGGGCACACCACGCTGGTGCCATCACATCAATCTTGGCGTTAGGGTGCTGTTGCTTAATAGTTTTATACAGTGATTGTGACATCACCATATCGCCTACCCAAGAGGGACCGATGACCAGTATGTTCATCATGCTGCCGCCTTCTTTTTTGCTTCTTGATAAATGTTGCGGCCATCTTCTCGGGTCCGGAGAAGCTGAAGAATCCACATATATTGGTCTAGCTGTCCTTCTAGCATTGTCTCGATTTGCGCATTCATAGCGCGTGCATCTGTCTGACTTTCACCGGTAGGAAAGTCGTTGAATGCGGGATAAACGGTGATGTTAAATCGCCCTGTTTGGGCATTAAAGCCGGACAATACCGGGACAATATGGGAACGGGTCACTTTGCTTAGCTTGCCCAAGCTTGGCAAGGTGGCTTTGGTGGTGGCAAAAAACGGCACGAATTCGCTGCTTTCATCACGCATATCTTCATCGGGCAAGTAGTAACCCAGGAATCCGCGTTTAACTGCGCGAATAAAGGGTTTAATACCGGCCTCACGCTCGTAGCAGTTCCCGCCGTATTGCACGCGTTGGCGATGCATCAGCCAATCCAGCAGGCGATTCTTTTGTCGTTTAGAAAAGGCCGCCACCGGCAGTCCTTGAGAAGCAAACAGAATGGCCGCGGCATCAATGGCCCATGTGTGGGGCACAAACAGGATCACCGCTTCGTCATTATCCGTGTGGCGAGTGATGTTCTCCATGCCCGCGACGTCACAGTGGTGTTGAAACCAATGGCGGCTTCGCAAGGTGATCAGCGGAAAGCTAAGCAAAAAGGCCCCAGCCGTGGTTAAGGTTTCTACCAAAATCGCCTGACGTGCCTCGGCGGATTTGTCAGGAAAGCAGGCTTCGAGGTTAAGCCATGCATTCAAAATGGTACCTTTTTTCTTTGCTACCAGTTTGTTGGCGACCCAGCGAGAAAAGCGATACTTCGCCTTAGCCGGAGTGAGTAAACAAACGGGAAGGGCAACCAAAAGCATCAGCCATGTGCCCCAGTATTTTGGCGCCAGATAGGCCCGCGAAAATTCTGGGTTGTAAGCATGCGCGTCGTAATCGTGTCGCTGTTTTGTCATTGCTCTTTCTCACGCCCCAGCCTCACTGGGGCGAACTATTGTTATTAGCGATTAATTTCGGCCAAGTACGCGGCAACACCTTCAGCAACGGTTTTAAATGTTGCGGTGTAGCCAGCCTCTCGAACCTTGGTGAGATCGGCTTGCGTGTAGGCTTGGTAACGGCCTTTCAGGTGGGCAGGAAATGGAATTTCTTCGATTTCACCTTTGCCGTGAAATGCGATCACTGCATTGGCAACGGCGCTGAATGGCTCAGCACGGCCGGTACCGCAGTTAAAAATCCCAGAGACTTGCTGCTGCCAGAACCAGATGTTCATCGCGCAAACATCACCGACATAGACAAAATCACGTTTGAAGGTATCACTGCCTTCAAAAAGCTTGGGATTTTCACCGTTTAAAATTTGTTGGTTAAGGTGGTAGGCCACTGAGGCCATACTGCCTTTGTGCTGCTCGCGTGGGCCATACACATTAAAGTAGCGAAAGCCGGTGATAGGTGGCAGTGTTTCACCATGGGCTGCCGCATCGTCCCATACGCGACGGACATAGTTATCGAATTGCTGCTTCGAATAGCCATAGACATTGAGTGCCCCTTCATAGTCGGGCGCTTCAATAAAATCGCTGTCGCGGCCGCCGTAAGTAGCTGCTGACGAGGCGTATAAGAATGGAATATCACGCTCAATACAATAATGGAGAAGCTCTTTGG
Organism: Salinivibrio sp. PR5; assembly: GCF_001996085.1. Taxonomy (NCBI): domain Bacteria; kingdom Pseudomonadati; phylum Pseudomonadota; class Gammaproteobacteria; order Vibrionales; family Vibrionaceae; genus Salinivibrio; species Salinivibrio sp. PR5. The sequence goes on along the minus strand of NZ_MUFK01000005.1, from coordinate 155,651 downwards.
AGTACTCATAGTTATTGAGCATCATGTACTTACCATCCCACTCTGTGGTGGAAGAGCAGGCGCCTTGGTGAAAAACCGCCTCAATAGGACCAAAGTCATCACCCGCCATAATTTGGGTGAGGAAATCGTCTTTATCCATGTAGTCGGCGATATCGAGATCAACGAGGTTAGCGAACTTGGTGCCGTCTTTTAGGTTATCGACCACCACAATATCGCGATAGCCTTGCTGGTTGAGTGCTTTTACTAAGTTGCTGCCGATCATGCCGGCGCCACCTGTCACAATTATCATATCATTACCTAAATTTTTGCCTGACGACAGACGCCGTCGCCTTCGCTGTTGTCTGTGATAGTATGGTTTAGCATCAACCGGGCAGAGGACAGAACCATACATGAAAACCCGCGATCGAATTATCCATGCTGCACTGGCTTTGTTCAATCAACACGGCGAGCCAAATATTACCACAAACCATATTGCGGCTGACCTCGGTATCAGCCCGGGCAACCTTTACTATCACTTTCGCAATAAAGAGGCGATTATACACAGTATATTCGACCAATACGCGCAAGATCTCGCCTTGGCGTTTGATCCTCATCAGCCCCGCGACGATACCCAAGCCCTGTTGCAGCATTATTTAGACGCGACGTTTAGCCTGATGTGGCGGTATCGGTTTTTTTACGCCAACCTGCCCGACATCCTGCGCCGAGATGAAGCTTTGCAACAAAAGTACCTGGCCGCCCAGCAACAGCTGCAAGTTAATTTAATGACCATACTTCAACACTATAGCCAAGCAGGCTGGCTCGCGCTGGATGAAAGTGCCCTTAGTGCCGTTGGCGAAACCCTGAAGTTGGTGGCGTCGAGCTGGATTTTTTACCAAAGCGCCCAGGCTCCCCAAACGCAAATTCACGCGGGGGTGATTTATAAAGGCGTGCTGCAAATGCTAGAGCTCCTCAGGCCCTTAACTACCGCACAAGGGCAAGCCGCCATTGGTGTATTAATAGACCACTATCGCAAGCAATTAGTTCGCCAAGATAAGCATGCTTTAGACACGCTGAACTGAGTAGTTCGACGGTTTGCCTGCCTAGCTGCGTGATATTCAAACAAGATGACAGCGATTACACGATATGAATCACTGTCTGACATCCCTTATTGGCACCCGGGTATTTAACGTGCCATGATAGCCGCCATCATTCGCTGCCACCGTTGGGCAGCGACCTTCGTAAAGTAATCATCACAGCATGGAGATTGCGATGACGGCTGCCTTCTATCAGCAAATTCGTCACCAGCTTGAGCAAGTAAAAGCTGATGGCTTGTACAAAAGTGAACGTCTTATTACCTCGCCACAAGCGGCCAGTGTTGCCGTCAATCATGAGCAGCAGGTACTGAACTTTTGCGCCAATAACTACTTGGGGTTGGCGAACCATCCTGAGTTGGTCAAGGCTGCCAAGGCAGGGATGGATGAGCACGGTTTTGGTATGGCGTCGGTACGGTTTATTTGTGGGACGCAAGATGCACACAAAACCCTGGAAGCCAAGTTATCTGACTTTCTCGGGATGGAAGATACCATCCTGTATTCCTCATGCTTTGATGCCAACGCGGGCTTGTTCGAAACCATTCTCGGCCCTGACGATGCCATTATTTCTGATGCGCTAAACCATGCGTCAATTATCGATGGCGTACGCTTGTGTAAAGCGAAGCGATTCCGTTATGCCAACAACGATATGGACGAACTGGAAGCCCAGCTTAAAGCCGCGAAAGCCGCCGGTGTGGCGAATATCTTGATTGTGACTGATGGTGTCTTCTCGATGGACGGCGTGGTGGCGAACTTACCAGCTGTGTGCGATCTGGCGGAGCAATATGGCGCGCTAGTCATGGTGGATGATTCCCACGCAGTTGGCTTTATGGGCGAGCATGGCCGAGGGACGCACGAATACCATCAAGTGATGGATCGTGTCGACATCATCACCGGCACCTTGGGTAAAGCGATGGGCGGCGCGTCAGGGGGCTACACGTCAGGCAAAAAAGAGGTGATTGATTGGCTGCGTCAGCGTTCGCGCCCTTATCTCTTCTCCAACTCTCTGGCACCTGCGATTGTGTCTGCCTCTATCCGTGTACTGGATATGCTAGCCGAGAGTGACCACTTGCGTGAGCAGCTTTGGGACAACAGCAAGCACTTCCGTGCACGCATGACGGAAGCTGGCTTTACGCTAGCAGGGGCCGATCACGCCATTATTCCTGTGATGCTTGGCGATGCCAAAGTCGCCAGTGAGTTTGCCGAGCGCATGATGGAAGAGGGCGTCTATGTGGTGGGCTTCTCCTACCCAGTGGTACCGAAAGGTCAAGCACGTATCCGCACCCAGATGTCAGCCGCGCATACGCGTGAGCAATTGGACCGAGCCATTGATGCCTTCATTAAAGTAGGCAAAGAGATGCAACTGATTGGGTAATGTCATGACACAAACAACCATGAAAGCGTTGGCGAAACTCAAAGCGGAGCCCGGCATTTGGATGACGGAGACCGAGCTTCCCGAGCTGGGGCACAACGATCTACTGATAAAGATTCGAAAAACGGCCATCTGTGGCACCGACGTGCACATTTACAAATGGGATGAGTGGTCGCAAAAGACCATTCCGGTGCCTATGGTGGTTGGCCATGAATATGTCGGTGAAGTAGTCGGCATTGGTCAGGAGGTACGCGGCTTCTCATTGGGTGACCGCGTATCGGGTGAAGGGCATATCACTTGTGGACACTGCCGCAACTGTCGCGGCGGTCGTACTCACCTGTGCCGCAACACCGTTGGTGTAGGCGTTAACCGTGAAGGTGCCTTCGCGGAGTATCTGGTGATCCCAGCGTTTAACGCGTTCAAAATCCCCGATGAGATCTCCGATGATTTAGCCTCGATTTTCGACCCATTCGGCAATGCCGTGCATACGGCGCTGTCCTTTGATTTGGTGGGCGAAGACGTGTTGATCACCGGCGCAGGGCCGATTGGCATCATGGCCGCTGCGGTGGCGCGTCATGTTGGGGCGCGTCATGTGGTGATCACCGATGTGAATGAATATCGCCTCGAGCTTGCTCGTAAGATGGGTGTTACACGTGCGGTCAATGTGGCTGAGTCATCTCTGGAGTCGGTAATGGCAGAGCTTGGCATGACGGAAGGCTTTGATGTTGGCCTCGAAATGTCTGGGGTGCCGGCGGCGTTTAATAGCATGCTGGCAGCCATGAACCACGGTGGCAAGATTGCGCTTCTTGGCATCCCACCGAGTGATATGGGCATTGATTGGAATCAGGTGATCTTTAAAGGGCTCGTGATCAAAGGTATCTACGGCCGCGAGATGTTCGAAACCTGGTACAAGATGGCATCGTTAATTCAATCTGGCTTGGATTTAACCCCGATCATCACCCATCACTACAGCGTGGATGACTTCCAACAAGGCTTTGATGTGATGTGTTCAGGGCAATCTGGCAAGGTGATCCTCGATTGGCAGCGTTAATGCCTCTGGTGTAGCAGCGCTGATGTACGCAAAACACCCGCACGCCCACCTATTTGGTGGGCGTTTTTAATCCAGCCAAGGGAGTGGATTGGTGGTGTTGCCTTTGCGGCGAATTTCGAAATACAAGGAAGGGGTGGATTGGCCACCGCTGTCGCCGACCAAGGCGATAGGCTCACCGGCGGTCACGGTATCGCCTACATCTTTTAGCAAGGCTTGGTTATAACCATACAAGGTCATGTCACCTTTACCGTGGTCTACGGCAATCAATAGGCCATAGCCACGCAACCAGCTCGATAGCACCACTTTACCCGCATGCGCCGCTTTCACTTCGGTGCCGCGCTTGGCGCCAATCACCACACCGTTCCAACTGACTTGGCCGGACTGACGTTCGCCAAAACGGTGTAATAACCTGCCTTTGACGGGCCAAGTAAGCTTGCCTTTGGCATTCGCAATCCCTGCCATCTTCACGGTGGCGCGTCGTGCCGCCGCGGCGATTTCTTCTTGTAAACGTTGTTTGTTCGCGTTGAGTTCCGCAAGGTAGGCACTGTCACTGGCAATTTGTGCGCGAATTTTTTTCGCCGTTTGACTTTGTGCGTTTTGCTCGCTTTCCAAATCCCGCTTTTTCTCTTGCAGTTCGGTGACTAAAGCAGACTGCTTATCGCGTTGTTGTTTCAATTGGTGCACGGTTAACTGATATTCGGTGCGTGTCGCGGCGAGGGACTCAATCGCAGCTTGACGAGACTGTGCCAAGGTTTCGGCATAGCGTGTGAGTCGGTCTAATTGTGCAATATCATCGCCACTGAGTAGTCGCTGGAGCTGATCGTTTTGGCCTTGACGGTATTGTGCGTCCAGTAAGTCGGCCAGTAAGGCTTGCTGGCCAATCATCTCCTGTTGGAGGCGGGACTGTTTTTTAGTGAGTGTCTCAATCTCGGCTTCTGTATCACCAAGAGCGCTCTGTGCAGAGCGAATCCGTTTCGATAGCGTTTCAATACGCGTGGCTTGCGCTTTTAAATCGCGTTGCAGGTGATTCAGTTTTTTGTTGTGTGCGGCCAATTGCGATTGTTGGCGAGCGATTTCATCACTGACCCCTTCCAACTGGGAATTGGCGCTCGTTGAAAAAGTGAGCAGGCACAGAAAAACGCCAGTGCACAAGGCACTGGCGCGGAGGGCTGTAAAAAAGCGTGTTCGTTTCTCCCGCATGAGAGGATTATTTCAGATCGAACACCGGCTTGCCAGTCATCTCTTCTGGAATCTCCATACCGGCCAAGGCCAGCATGGTTGGGGCCAGATCAGACAGCTTACCGCCTTCTTTCAACGTGATGTCTTTGCTGCCCACATACATCAGTGGCACTGGCAAATTGGTGTGCGCGGTGTAAGCGCCACCAGTGTTTGGATCCACCATCATCTCGGCGTTACCGTGATCGGCGGTGATCAGCATCTGGCCGTCCACTTCTTTAATCGCTTCAAGCACGCGACCAATGCAATGGTCTACCGCTTCACATGCCTTCACCGCAGCATCGTACACGCCAGTGTGGCCGACCATGTCGCCGTTCGGGTAGTTACAGATGATCATGTCGAACTTGCCAGACTTGATGGCCGCAACGAGCTTGTCAGTCAACTCTTCTGAGCTCATTTCAGGCTGCAGATCGTAGGTTGCTACTTTTGGTGAGGCAACCAACGCACGCTCTTCGCCTTCAAACACGGTCTCGATACCGCCGTTAAAGAAGAAAGTCACGTGAGCGTACTTCTCAGTTTCTGAGATACGCAGCTGGGTTTTGCCGTTTTTCGAGAGCCACTCACCCAAGGTGTTAGACAAGCTCTCTGGTGGGAAGGCGACCGTGGTATCGATGTCGGCCGCATATTCTGTCAGCATCACAAAGTCAGACAGCTCGGCGTATTTTTTACGCGTAAAGCCATCGAAATCCGGCATAAAGGCGCGGGTCATTTGACGCGCACGGTCGGCACGGAAGTTCATGAAGATCACTGCATCGCCGTCGTTGATGGTCGCTTTATTATCACCGTCGCGATAAATTTCGGTCGGCGCGACAAACTCATCGTTTTCTTCACGGGCGTACGCAGCCTCTAGGCCCTCAACCGCGCTGGTGGCAGCGAACTCGCCGTGGGCTTGGGTAAGCAGGTCATACGCGCGCTCAACACGGTCCCAGTTGTTGTCACGGTCCATCGCGTAGTAACGGCCCACCAAAGACGCAATACGGCCTTTACCGAGTTTGGCAAATAGGGCATCAAAACGCTCAAGTGATGCTTTGGCGCTGCGTGGTGGCGTATCACGCCCGTCGAGGAAGCAGTGCAGGTAGATTTGGTCGGCACCGCGTTCAGCGGCAAGCTCAACCATAGCCGCAATATGGTCTTCATGACTGTGTACACCGCCTGGCGACATCAGACCCATAATGTGAACCGCTTTACCTTTGTCTACCGCTTTATCAACCGCAGCAGTCAGCGCTGGCGTTTGGTTAAATTCACCATCTGCAATGGCTTTGGTGATCCGAGTCAAGTCTTGGTAAACCACGCGGCCAGCACCAATGTTCACGTGTCCCACTTCTGAGTTACCCATTTGCCCGTCCGGCAGGCCCACATCGAAACCTGATGCAGAGATCAAGGTGCTGTTAGCGGCCATCAGGCTATCGAGTACCGGGGTGTTGGCGTTGGTGATCGCATTATCGCTTTGTGGATCGCGATAACCCCAACCATCGAGAATCACCAGTGCGAGTGGTTTTTTTGCAGACATATTACGTCCTCTCAATTCAAGCTAAAGACTGACATTGGCTGCCATAAGACAACCACTGAGGCTTGATGCCGACCCGAGCTGAGCAGCAGCATGACTCAATGGTCATTGAATGAGCGTAATTTTACTACATTTTACGCCGCGATATGTAGGCTAAGATCAATTATCCCTGCTGACAAGTTGACCATTAGGCTTGCCAATACCCCTTGAGTCCCCTCATTATGGCGAAGATCCAGCCGGCTTGCGAATGGCTTTGCTCGATTTCTGCTATTGGTGAAACCTTCTTTCTTTTCAAGTTATTGAGCGGATGGGGAAAACCGTGCTAGTCATCTGGCAAGTGAGCGAGCGCGCGGATTTGCGCGGACAGGCTGTAAAACCATGGCGAGCAAGTTATACTCGACACCATTTTTCACCCCTTGATGGATTCTCGCGACGCGAGTCAGCAAGCAGTATAGAGCAAAGATTATGCAGGAATATATCGATTTCGTCTCCAACAACATGCTCCTCACTTTGGTTTGGGTAGGTTTGGCCGCAGCACTGCTGATGTCCTTAATTAAGCAGAAAACCGCGGCATACAAAGTGGTTGCGCCGAACCAAGCGGCGATCATCACCAACCGTGAAAACGGTGTGTTTGTCGATATCCGCAGTCGTGATGAGTACCGTGCTGGCCACATCACCGGTGCGATCAACCTCTTGCCGAGTGAAATCAAATCGAACTCACTGGGTGAGCTTGAAAAGCACAAAAATGACCCCATCATTGTGGTATGTAAAACAGGTCAAACGGCGGCAGAAAGCGCAAACCAGCTAGTCAAAGCTGGGTTTGACACTGTGTATGTACTGAAAGATGGTCTCACCTCTTGGAATGATGCCAATATGCCACTGGTTCGCGCCAAAAGCAGCAAGGGCAAAACTAAGAAGAAAAAGTGATCATCAACTCAAATATCGAGCGGTCGCATGACGCGGCGGCTCGCTTTTTTTAATGTGCTGGGCACATTGAGCCAATTTAAAGTAAGGATTAACCATCATGGCTGAAGCAGAAACCAATCAACAAGCCGAGCAAAACTTTGCAATCCAACGCGTGTTTTTGAAAGATGTGTCTTTCGAAGCGCCAAACTCGCCGGAAGTGTTCCAACAAGATTGGGCGCCAGACGTTAACTTGGATCTCGATACGCAAAGCCGTGAGCTAGGCGAAGGCATTTATGAAGTGGTTCTGCGCCTCACGGTGACAGTGAAAAACCAAGACAGCAATGCCTTCCTTTGTGAAGTGCAGCAAGGCGGTATTTTCTCAGTGACTGGCATGGAAGCGCCACAATTGGCACACTGCTTGGGTGCATTCTGCCCGAACATTCTTTTCCCGTATGCCCGTGAAACCATTTCAAGCTTGGTCGTCAAAGGCACCTTCCCGCAACTGAACCTAGCGCCTGTTAACTTTGATGCGCTGTTCATGAACTACTTGCAACAGCAAGCTGACGAGCAAAAAACCGAAGACGCGCAAGCGTAAGGATTGGCCATGACCACGTTGGCACCGACACAAGACGCTGCAATCACCGTACTAGGCGCAGGCTCTTACGGCACAGCACTGGCGATTTCACTTGCCAGAAACGGTGCCAATGTCGTGTTGTGGGGCCATGATCCCCTGCATATCGCGCAGCTTGAAACGGATCGTGCCAATCAGGCGTTTTTGCCTGACATCGCGTTTCCGGACTCATTGATCTTGTGTGCTGACTTAGCGGTGGCAGTGAATGCCAGCCGCGATTTGTTAGTTGTGGTACCCAGCCACGTCTTTGGTGATGTGCTGGGTAAGGTGAAGCCTTACCTACGTGCTGATTCTCGCGTGTGTTGGGCTACCAAAGGGCTTGAGCCAGAAACCGGACGCCTTTTACAAGAGGTGGCTCGGGAGCAACTGGGCGACAACATCCCGCTTGCGGTCTTGTCGGGTCCCACCTTCGCCAAAGAGCTGGCGGCAGGCTTGCCTACCGCGATTTCTGTGGCCTCTCCGGATGCGACATTTGTGAGTGAGTTACAAGACACCATTCACTGTCAGCACAGCTTTCGCGTTTATGGTAACCACGACTTCATCGGCATGCAGCTTGGCGGTGCGGTGAAGAATGTGATTGCGATTGGCGCAGGGATCTCCGATGGGATTGGCTTTGGCGCCAACGCGCGCACCGCACTGATCACCCGAGGGCTTGCTGAAATGACACGCTTGGGCGAGGCGCTCGGTGCGTCACGCGATACCTTTATGGGCATGGCTGGACTCGGTGATTTGGTGCTTACTTGTACCGATAACCAATCTCGAAATCGTCGCTTTGGCTTAGCGCTCGGGCAGGGCGAGGGCGTTCAAGACGCGCAAGATAAGATTGGTCAAGTGGTTGAAGGTTACCGCAATACCAAAGAAGTGTGGGCGCTGGCGCAACGCGCGGGTGTGGAAATGCCGATTGTCGAGCAAATCTATCAAGTCCTTTACCAAGGTAAAGCGGCTCAACAAGCAGCAAAAGACTTGCTCGCACGAGAGAAAAAGTCGGAATAATCGCCCAGCGAGTGCAGACATAAACGCGCGGGGTGAGAACCGCGCGTTTTTTTTATACACTGGCAGTGGCACTGGACGTATATGCGTCCTGGTTGTAGGTCATTTTTGTAAGGACGAAGGCAGTGAATAAGGCCAGAAAAGAATGCCAGCAACACCGCGTATGGCAAGCGGTGAAAAAGGAAGCGCGCGAGCATGCTGAACGCGAGCCGATGTTGGCGAGTTTTTACCATGCCACCATTATCAAGCACGACAACCTTGCCAGTGCGTTAAGTTATATTTTGGCGAACAAGCTATCGACCCCGTCGATGCCGTCGATGGCGGTGCGAGAGGTCATCGAAGAAGTCTATGCCAATGATGCTTGCGTGACGGAGTCAGCCGCCTGCGATATTTGTGCCACGGTAGAGCGTGATCCCGCGGTGGAGCTATATTCAACGCCACTTTTATACCTAAAAGGTTTTCATGCGTTGCAAGGCTTTCGCGTCGCGAATTGGTTATGGCGTCAGGGCCGTAAGGAGCTCGCCACCTATCTTCAAAATCAAATCTCGGTGACATGCCAAGTTGATGTGCACCCTGCTGCCTGTATCGGGCGTGGCATTATGTTTGACCATGCCACTGGCATTGTGATCGGCGAAACCGCGGTGATTGAAGACGATGTCTCTATCCTACAAGACGTGACCTTGGGCGGTACTGGTAAAGAAGGGGGCGATCGCCATCCAAAAGTCCGCACAGGGGTGATGATTGGCGCAGGGGCGAAGATTTTGGGCAATATCGATATTGGCGAAGGCGCGAAAATCGGTTCCTGCTCTGTGGTACTCAACCCTGTTCCGCCCCATACCACCGTGGCCGGTGTACCGGCGAAAATTGTGGGCCGACCCAGCTCGCATATGCCGTCTTTGGATATGGACCAAGAATTCAACGGCTCGCATAAAACCTTTATCTCTGGTGATGGGATCTAATCTAGCCGATAAAAAAACGGAGCCACTGGCTCCGTTTTTGTTCGCATATTGAACGAGATTAAAACAGCTTTTCTGCTACTTCGTACAAATCTTGGCGGAATGGACGCTTCATGTTTTCAATAGCGTCGATGATGTCGTGATGCACCATTTTATCGTTCTGAATACCCACACAACGGCCACCTTCACCTTGCTGGAGAAGATCGACGGCATACGCACCCATGCGGGATGCCAAAATACGGTCAAAAGCACCCGGTTGGCCGCCACGCTGGATATGGCCCAAGATGGTTGCACGGGTCTCGCGGCCGGTTTCGGTCTCGATAAACTTCGCCAGTTCGTTTACGTCGGTCATCAATTCTGTGATAGCGACAATGGCGTGTTTCTTACCCTTGTAGATCCCTTCTTTGATTTTCGACAGCAGTTTGTCTTTATCCAAGCCAGTCTCTGGGGTAATGATGTATTCGCAGCCACCCGCAACGGATGCCATCAAGGTGAGGTCACCACAATGGCGGCCCATCACTTCGACAATCGAGATACGTTGGTGAGAGGATGAGGTATCGCGCAGACGGTCAATCGCATCGATAACGGTGTTCAAGGCGGTCATGTAACCGATGGTGTAGTCAGTACCGGCTACATCGTTGTCAATAGTGCCGGGTAGGCCGATACAAGGATAGCCCATTTCAGTAAGCTTCTTGGCGCCCATGAATGAGCCGTCGCCGCCAATTACCACCAGTGCATCGATACCGTGCATCTTGAGGTTTTGGATCGCTTGTTCACGTACTTTCTCGTCCGCGAACTCAGGGAAGCGGGCTGAGCCTAAAAACGTACCGCCGCGGTTAATCACGTCGGAAACACTGGTGCGGTTAAGACGCTCAATGCGGTTTTGGTGTAAACCGAGAAAGCCATCATAGATGCCGTAAACTTCGAGTCCTTCGGTGAGTGCGCTACGTACCACTCCACGAATCGCTGCATTCATGCCCGGCGCATCGCCGCCACTGGTCAAAACACCAATTTTTCTAACCATGGTTACCCTCTGACTTTTGGTCAATTAGTTCGCGCCGATTGCGGTAATGGCAACCTATTTGCCCCAGTGAACCCGCAACGACTGTTGCTTAGACTGTAATTTTCCTACTTCTGTAATAGTATTACAATTACTGTCGCTAAAAAGTTGATACATGTCAGCCCTGTGGGCTTTTGTTCACTGCCGATGACGAGAATTGTGTGCGCTCTTTGTTCACCACGGACACGGGATCTTGGTGGATCATGATGTCCGCGCCGGGAAATGCAATGAGCAACCGGTCTTCCACTTCATCGGCAATGGTATGTGCATCTACTAAGGGTAGCTCGTCATCCAGCTCAATGTGCAGTTGGATAAACGTTGTCATCCCAGCTTGGCGTGTACGCAGCTGGTGGATCCCCCGCACACCCGCGACAGAGCTGGAAAGCACGGCGATGCGTTCCTGATCATCAAGCGGAATTTGCCGGTCGAGTAACGACTGGACTGCCTCGTAGGCCATTTTGATTGCTTGCCACAAAATAAAGCCACTGATCCCAATCGCGAACCAGGCGTCGGCTTGTGTCCATCCATACCAACTAAGGACCAATGCAATAATGATCGCCACATTCATCAGCAAATCTGACTGATAGTGCAGCGCATCGGCGCGAATCGCGGGGCTCGCGGTTTTACGAATTACCCACTTTTGAAACAGCACCAACCCCAAAGTCACGAGCGTTGCCCCCACACTCACAGCGACCCCGAGTTCAGGGGCTGCAATAGGTACAGGCTTGAACAAACGTTCAAGCCCACTGAGCAGCAAAAACGAGGCCGAACCGACAATAAAGGTTGATTGGGCTACGGCGGCTAATGACTCAGCCTTACCATGGCCAAAGCTGTGTTCATTGTCAGCCGGTTGCACGGCATAACGCACCACGACTAAGTTGGTTAATGAGGCGAGCAAGTCGAGTAGCGAGTCGACGAAGGAGGCGAGCACACTGACCGAGCCGGTCAGCCACCAAGCAATCAGCTTGGCGACCAGCAATAGGGTGGCGACGCAGGTTGCGGCCCAAGCAGCGGCCTCAACCCAGAAGGCATACTTTTGTGTCATACCAAGGGCAGAAGGTTAATAAATTCTGCCCTCAGTATATATCTCATTCACAGCAAACGTATGACACGACGCAGGTTTAACGTGAACAATCGCCTTTTTTGCCGTGATGACGATGATGCCCTTTGCCTTGTTTGTCATGCTTTTTATGCATGGCGTCAAAGAACGCGGTTTGCTGCTCCGGGGTGAGCACCTGCATCATCGCGTGTTGATGACGCGCATGGGCCACGCGGCGTTCAATATTCGGCTGTGGATGAGCCGACAATAAATCGCGCACCGCCTGCTCATTAAAGGTCTCTTGGGTCAATAAGGTTTTCATCTTTGCTTGAAAGTCGCCGCGTGCCTGCTGACGTTGAGTGCGATACTCATCACGCAGTGCTTGGAGTTGATTCTGTTGAGCCTCGGTTAAGTTCAGATCACGCCACATACCGCGGTCCATACCATCGCCAAAGTGGGGAGCGGCGAGGGTGGGCAGGGCAATGGCGGCTATTGCTAGGCCGATAGTGAAACGTTTCATGATTTTTCTCCGGTGGTGAGTGGTTACCTGTTTAGCTTACGGGCTGGGATGTAAAGTCACGTTATTCGGTGTAAAGATGGGTAAAGTCACTCACCCGCGGGCGTAGCTATGATAGAACTACAGCTAATTGATAATGGGCAGAGAGTCTGATTGCCATGCAAGAGGTTTTGATCATCGATGATGATACCGCACTAACGGATTTACTCAGTGAGCTGCTCTCACTGGAGGGATTTTCGGTGCGTTGTGCGGATAATGGCCAAGCTGGCCTTGAGATGGCGAGTGCCTCGCCCCCTGACATTATTCTGCTTGATGTGATGATGCCGGTTTTGAACGGCATGGAAACCTTGCGTCAGCTGCGCGCCACATCCAACGTCGCGATCTTGATGCTCACGGCGCGGGGAGAAGAAGTAGACCGAGTGATGGGGCTCGAGCTAGGGGCGGATGACTATTTGGCCAAACCCTTTAGCGATCGCGAACTTTTGGCGCGAATGCGGGCCATTTTGCGCCGAACGCAGGTCGTAAGCGCAGAGTCGGCACCGCCTGAAGATGAGCCGGTACTGGTCCATCATGATGTGCGAGTGTATCCGCGTCGATTAGAGACGGTGTGCCAAGATAAACCCGTGGCGTTGACCGGTATGGAAACCGAAATGTTGGCCTGTTTGCTTCATCACCCCGGTGAAGTGGTAAGTAAAGCCTTGTTAAGTGAGCAGGTGCTAGGAAAGCGACTAATGCCCTTTGACCGTGCAGTCGATGTGCATATTTCCAATTTGCGTAAGAAGCTGCCAGAGCGCCTTGATGGCAAACCTAGGATTAAAACTCTAAGGGGTAAAGGCTATCTATGGGTCGACTAGGTCTCTGGCGTCGCCAGCTCGCCGAGCGCTGGTCTCGGGTGCCCTTTCTCGGAAGTTTATACGGTCGGGTTTTTATCATTTTCTGGTTGACGCTGCTGGCGGTGTTGGCGGCGGTTATTTGGGCACAGCGAGAGGATCCGCGTAGCCTGCATACCATTCCCTCGCCGGAAAAAGCCCGTATCCAGGCCCAACTGGACCAATTGGTAGCAATCTCACAACAGCGTGAGATTCCAATTGCGGTGATGGTTGCGCGTCAGAATCAACATCGCGGTCATCGTCGCACGCCCTATAAGTTGTATTGGGTGCCTGATAGCGCGACATTAGGATCTTTGCCACGCGAATTACGCCATTTTATATCGCAAACCACCGATACTGATGCGCCGATGCAGCGCCTTTATCACCGCAATATGTTAGCCGGCCCTTTCCCCGTCACTACCGCGCGTGAAGCCGGAACCTTTTATCATGCTCGGCGTTGGCAACCCAAGCTGCCGTTTGTGCTTAAAATTTTGGAAAAACCGCAGCACTTATTAGTGGTGACCATGTTGGTCAGTACCCCTTTGTTGCTCTGGTTGGCATATACCTTGACGCGTCCCGCGCGTCGGTTTCAAACCGCGAGTCAGCGGGTCGCCAAGGGGCAGTTGGTGATTGATTCTACCCTTGAGCAAGGCCCCAAAGAGTTTCGCGACGCAGGTCGAGGCTTTAACCAAATGGTGACCGCGCTCAATCAGATGGTGACTGGGCAGCAACAACTGGTGTCAGATATTTCCCATGAGTTGCGCTCACCCTTGACCCGATTACAAATGGCACGCGCCTTGGCCGCGCGTGAATTGGGCGATAGCGAAGTGTTAGCGCGGATTGAACGGGAAGCGAGCCAATTGGAAGCCTTGATCAGCGAGCTACTCACCTTGTCACGACTGCAATCGCAAGGACAGCTTGAACGCGAATCCATCAGTGCTCAAGTACTCTGGCAATCGGTCGTTGACGATGCCCAATTTGAAGCGGGGCAGCAAGGTAAACAGATCGAGGCGACTCCCTTTCCTGATGTCGCATTAACCGTCAATGTGCGCTTAGCCCGCAGTGCGCTCGACAATGTGCTGCGTAATGCGATTCGCTACGCCAATAAACATGTCTGCCTATCGGTCACGAGCGAGCAAGCGGGGTTAAATATTGAGATTCAGGACGATGGCCCCGGCGTCCCTGAGACCATGCTGACTGATATTTTCCGCCCCTTTTATCGCGTGTCTGCCGCGCGAGACCGTCAATCGGGTGGTACTGGGCTTGGGCTGGCGATTACCGCACAAGCCGTACAGCAGCATGGTGGCCAAGTCAGTGCCGCGAACCATCCACAAGGTGGACTCGTGGTGCGCTTGCAATGGCCGAGTGGTTAATATTGCGCAATCTACCAGCGGTTGCGACAATACCTGCCTTGCTTACTTTGGTAATGAACTCTCATGTTTGATATAGCGCTTTACGAGCCTGAAATTGCCCCTAATACGGGGAATATCATTCGTCTTTGTGCCAACTGTGGTGCGAACTTGCATTTGATTGAGCCGCTTGGCTTTGATCTAGAAGAAAAGAAAGTCCGTCGTGCGGGACTGGATTATCACGATCTTGCCCGAGTGACACGTCATAAAGACTATGCGGCGTTTGCAAACGCGATGGCGGGTCGTCGGATCTTTGCGTGTACCACCAAAGCCACCCAGTTTCATACGGAGGCGACGTTTGCGGAAGGTGATGTGTTGTTGTTTGGGCCAGAAACGCGCGGCTTGCCTGATGCGTTGATCCAAGCATTACCCGATGCGCAGCGTTTACGCATACCTATGCAGCCAGAGGCACGTAGCCTTAATCTGTCTAATGCCGTGGCCATTATTGGCTATGAAGCGTGGCGGCAATTAGGTTTTACCGGCGCACAATAAAAAACGTCCCCAGATTGGGGACGTTTTGTTAGACGTTTAGCGTCAGTCGCTTACGCTTTTTTCGCTTCAGCCGCTGCTTTAGCGATAGCGGCAAAGCCCGCTGCGTCAAGCGCGGCACCGCCAACTAGCGCGCCGTCGATATCCGGCATCGCGAATAGCTCTGCAGCATTTCCTGCTTTTACTGAACCGCCGTACTGAATCACAACCTTGCTTGCGACGTCTTCGCTGTAAGACGCAATGTGCTTACGAATGGCCGCGTGGATTTCTTGAGCCTGTTCCGCAGTCGCAGCTTTACCAGTACCGATCGCCCAAATAGGTTCATAGGCAATGATCGCACCGTTCAGCGCTTCAACACCTTGTGATTGGATCACTGCGTCAAGCTGACGTGCACAGACAGCAAGGGTTTCGCCCGCTTCGTTTTGCGCTTCGGACTCACCGATACAAAGTACTGGCGTGAGGCCATTTTCTTTCAAGAAAGCGAATTTCTGCGCGACAAATTCGTCAGATTCTTGGTGATATTCACGACGCTCTGAGTGGCCGATAATAATATGGGTGGCACCAAAGTCTTTCAGCATCTCTGCAGAAATATCACCGGTGAATGCGCCGCTGTTGTGTGTGTCTACGTTTTGCGCACCAAGCTTAATGGCGCTATCCGCCAGCAGTTGTTCGGCTTGAGCCAAATACATGACCGGTGGCGCAACAGCAACGTCCACACCTTCCACGCCTTTAAGTTCAGCGTTCAGGCCGTTAAGCAGTTCAGTGACCATGGCTTTGCTGCCATTGAGTTTCCAGTTACCCATTACCAATGGACGGCGCATAGGAATTCCTCCGCGGTTTAGTTGATTTGAAGTCAAAAGATGTAAAGAAGGTAGTCTATTGTAGCGCGGCCTTCTCTGTTTAAAATCATAGAATGGCGAGAATGCCTTCGTTTTTACGCGTTTTATTGGCAAAAGTGAACCGCTAAGTAGTAAATTTTCATCATTTTGTGGCACGTCTGGCCAGTGAACTGTGATGGTCTCGCTAGAGTGGTGGTGAAAAATCCGGCACCATAGCCTTTCTCAATAACAAGGAGTGTGTGATGCCGCATTTAATCATGGAATACACAGAATCGGTTTCTGAACGAGTGAACATCGATCAGGTGGTGGAGGCCTTACATCAAGCTGCCATCGCCAGTGAGGTGTTTGAGCCGGCGGCGCTAAAGTCGCGAGCCGTGCCTTGCGGCGTATGGCGGGTTGGAGAACAAGCCGACCGTGGTGATTTTATTCATGTCGAATTTCGTTTGCTCGATGGGCGAACTGTGGCGCAAAAGCAAGCCATTAGCCAAGCGCTGGTTGACGTGTTATCCCGCCATGCTAGTCACGTGAGCAGTTTGACGGTTGAAATTCGTGATATGGAAACCAAAAGCTACAGCAAGCGGGTCGCGTCAGCGGTGGTTTGACCGATGATAAAGCGGTAACGGGTGGATGCTCCACCCGAGCCGGTTTGGACGTTATTCGCCAGCGCGTGCGCTTTGTCGTGCGGCTTGGCCGACGCGAAAGTCCATGATCTCAGCGTTGTGGCTACGTAGCGATTCGGGTGATTCAAAGGCGGTGGCAAAGCGTGAGTATTGCTTTGACAGCGCTTGAAATAACATGACGTTCACGTGCAGTGGGTTTTTGCCATGTTCTATCACGCGGTTGATGTGGCTTAGCATGGCGTGGAGCTGTGGTTGCGTGGCATGTGAGGCATTGGCAATCACTTCTTCACTCATCTTGAGGCGCAAAGCTTCTAAAGCTTTTGGATCGGACTGGGCCAAAGCGGCCAGTTCATCAAAAGAAGGTAGCGTCTTCATAAGTTACTCCTTTGTACGCCGTCGGTCAGATGACCGCATTACCAAGGCGTATGAATAACTATGAGTCGGGGGCGTGGGGGGATCAAATTCAGGGTGTCTGAGCCACTTGGCGCTCTGAACGGGAAAGCAGACTGTGGCACAAACAATCCCCTGAAAAATGACCGCTTTTTAGTGCTTATTTTTAACTATAAAAATACAATGGGTTACCGTATGCACCCCAGCAAAGGGGCGCAACGACTTACCAATAGTGCTCGGTGGTAATGTTACCGGGCTTACGGCGTAGGTTTTTGCTTAATCCTTTGCCTTCCAAAATGCTCTTCACTTCTTTGACCATCGCCGGGTTCCCGCACAGCATCACTTGACTATGGTCCGGCTGAAGCGGCAGCCCAACCACACGCTCGAGCAAGCCATCTTCCAACGCATGGGTGATCCGTCCAGAAAGGGCGCCCGCGGTGGGCTCGCGACTCACGAACGGTTGGACGACTAACTGATCGGGGTATTTTTCTTGCAGTGCGTTGATGCGCGCTTGATAGGTCAGATCCGCCGCGAATCTTACCGCATGCACCAAGATAACCTTTCTAAACCGTGACCAAACGTCCCCTTGCTCCATAATCGACAGATAAGGACCAATGGCGGTACCGGTGGCGAGCATCCACAAGTGTTGGCCTTGCGGCACTTCATCCAAGGTAAAGTAGCCCGCGGGATCTTTAGTGATCATCACGGTTTCACCCGGCTCTAGCGCATGCAGTCGCGGCGACATGAGTCCATCGGCGACACGTGTGGCATAGACTTCGTGATACTTACTTTGAGGAGGGTTAACAAACGAGTAGGCGCGTTGAATGAGTTTACCGTCGATCTCCATCCCCAGTTTTGTAAACTGGCCGGCGGTAAAGGGTTCAATAGGGGCGGATAACACCAGGCTGAAGAGATCCTTCGTCCAATGTTGGTTCTCCACAACTTCAGCCTTGATCCAAGTGGCCATATTACCTCCTCACGTCTTTTCTCCGATTCGATATGTACAGCGACGTTGCCCGGACACGATGTGCTCTTCGCGCTCGATACGGTAAGCGTTACCTAAAAGGCGTTGAAATAATTGTATTTCTGAACGGCAAAGCGCCGGACACGTTTTGGCTGCGTGGCAGATAGGGCAGTGATGTTCAATCAATATGTAGTCGGCGCCATCCTGTTGGAGCTCGGCCATATACCCCTCGCTCTCTCTAAGATACGCCAAGGTTTGCAATTTAGCCTCTAAATTATCGCAATCTTTTAGTGCATCTTGATATTGCGCAAGGGTTCGCGCTTCTCGTTGCGCGATCACTTTTTCGACGCCTTGCTCGCCAAACACGTCTTGGACGGAGTCAATCAAGGTGATCGACAGATCGTTATGACTATCTGCAAAACGGCTATGACCACTAGCGGTGAGCGACCAGTGGCGGGTGGGGCGGCCCACTTTGGCGCGCACATCTTCGAAATCAACCAGCCCTTCTCGCTCAAGGCTCTGTAAGTGTTGGCGCACGCCCATCGTGGTCATCCCCAGCGATTGCGCGAGGGTTTTTGCGCTGACACTGCCTTCTCGTTTAAGGGTATCGAGAATGCGATCGGTAGACTTGATGGTAGTGATAGTGATTACCCCAATACGCTGCCCAGCAGCACACAACTAAATAAAGCAAAGTGTTTATAAAAGGGTAATCGAAATCAATCCACTTGACCAGTGAGGGCAGCACATTGGCTGCCCGCTGAGTTATAAGATGTGATGCTTGATGGCGTCGTCTTTGCGGCTTAAATAGTGGGTCGAGTGGATGCGGCGTATGGTACGACATTGACCGCGTACCACCAGGGTTTCTGTGGTGGCCAGATCGCCTTGGCGACTAATGCCATCTAGCAAGTCCCCTTTGGTGATCCCAGTGGCGGCAAAGACAACGTTATCGCTGCTCGCCATGTCGGATAACGTCAGTACTTGGTGGGCTTGGATCCCCATTTCTTGGCAACGGGCTAATTCTTGCTCACCAAAAGCGCGGTTTTCTGGGGTATCGTCTTTGACTTCGTGGCGAGGGAGCAAACGTCCTTGCATGTCGCCGCCTAAGGCGCGAATAACGGCGGCTGACACCACACCTTCCGGCGCACCGCCAATGCCGACCATCACATCTACTTCGCTTTCCGGCATGCAGGTAAGAATTGAGGCGGCCACGTCGCCATCGGGAAAGGCGAAAACTCGGATCCCGCGTTGCTGCATAGTGGCGATGATGGCGTCATGACGAGGCTTTGCCAAGGTGGCGACGACCAGCGTATCTAGGGTTTTACCTAGGGCGATGGCGATATTTTCTAAGTTCTCGAGCAGGGGCTTGTGCAGATCAATGGCACCTTTGGCGCCCGGTCCCACTACCAGTTTTTCCATGTACATATCCGGCGCTTTTAAAAAGCTACCTTTCTCGCCGGCGGCCAGTACCGCCAGGGCATTCGCTTGCCCCATGGCCGTCATGCGTGTGCCTTCAATCGGATCGACGGCAATATCGACCGCGTCGCCGCCCAAGCCGACTTGTTCGCCGATATAGAGCATCGGCGCGTCGTCAATTTCGCCCTCGCCAATCACAATTTCACCATCAATCTCGGTGAGGTTCAGTAAGGTGCGCATCACGGCAACGGCTGCACCATCCGCTGCATTTTTATCGCCACGGCCTAGCCATTTATAACCGGCAAGGGCGGCGCCTTCGGTGACACGAGAGAAAGCCAGTGCGAGATCGCGTTTCATGAGTACTCCAAGATAAAAGCCACAAAAACTGGTCAGCCCAGTGAGCGCGCGCCAGTTTACCAGAAATAGAAAACGTTTGCGTACGCCTGTGAGCAGAGGATGTGTGGAAATACACGTCAGGCGGATCAGGAATAACACCAAATATGCTGGATTTTTGTGCACTTGTGCGTTGGCAAGGCGCGAGAACAGTGGCAGTCTAGCGTGCGCTCGGTACAATAACAGCGGGGTGCACAATCACGTTGCACGGGTTGCTGCTGATGTCAGTAGTAACGGGATCAATCGTCAGAAATAAGGTGGCCTTGATGTCATTGGAAGTATTAGAACAACTCGAAGCAAAAGTACAAATGGCGGTGGATACCATTTCGCTGCTGCAAATGGAAATCGAAGAGCTGAAAGAAAAGAATGAAGCGCTAGAGCGTGATGCAGCCTCGGTGAAAGAAAGCCGTGAAAGCCTCGAGCAAGAAAACGCCAAACTGCGTGAAGAGCAAGAAGCGTGGCAAAACCGTATTCGTAGCTTGCTGGGCAAGATTGAGAACGTCGAATAAACAAAAACAGAGCCGATTGGCTCTGTTTTTCTATCCGCGTGAGGCGACGTATTAGTCGTCGTCTTCCTCGTCATCAACGTCGAAGCTGTCCATGGTGAGCGCGTCGGGTGAGAGGATCACGCCAGTCGTATCTGCATAGACATGATCGTCCGGGAGGAAAGTCACACCGCCAAAGTTGACGGGAACGTCGGTTTCCCCTGTGCCTTGTTCATCCGCGCCGACCGGAATCGATGCCAGTGCTTGAATACCGATATCAAGCTCATCAATAGTATCGACATCACGGACGCAGCCATACACAATCATACCTGCCCAATCGTTATCAGCAGCAAGCTGTGCAATTTCGCCATCAATCAACGCACGGCGCAGTGAGCCACCGCCATCAATCAACATGATCCGTTGCTGACCGTCTTGTTCAGCAAGCTCGCGGATAAGGCCATTATCCTCAAAGCATTTAACGGTTGTAATCTGGCCACCAAACGCACTGCGGCCCCCGTAAGAGCTAAACATTGGCTCCACGACATCCACTTGGTCAAGATACATGTCGCATAGTTCCGAGGTATTGTATTCCATAGTCTAACTTCTTGTTGAGGCAGAAAAAGGCTGACAACATGCGGTTGCCAACAAGGCTAGTCCAAGTATAACGGGCCGATAAGGCTTTGCAATGCAAAAGGGGACAATCTGTGCCCTGATTACACCAACAGCATACCGGTCATAAAAAGGCCATTGGTGACCAGCGCACAACGTACCATGTTTCCCATCATGGGGCGCAATGCGGTGGCGCTTGCGGCTTGATACACTTCACGGCCATGGCGAATCAATAAGGGAACGCCGGCGAGAAACAACCATCCCAGCCAAGCTTGGAAGGTGAGCGCGGCAAACAGCGAATAGCAAACGACAGCACTGGCAAGCAAAATCACATGATACTGACGGCCGCGATGTGGGCCTAACCGCACCACAAGCGTATGTTTGCCACAGGCGCGATCGTTATCAATGTCGCGTAGATTATTGATGTTGAGCACTCCCACTGCGAGTAAGCCGCAAGCGGTGGCGGGGAGGATAACTAGCGAGTCAATGTGTCCAACTTGTAAATAGTAGGTCCCAGCGACACCCAGCCAACCGAAAAACATCAACACGGAGAGATCCCCCAGCCCACGATAGCCATAGGGTTTATTGCCCACGGTGTAGGTAATGGCCGCCACAATGGCCATGACACCGAGTAGCAGAAAACTGACGATATCAGTGGGTTGTTGGCAGGCAATGGCAATTAAACTGCCGCCACTGATGAGCGTGAGTAGTACGTTGAGGATGAGTGCACGCCGCATGGTGGCAACACTCACGTGTCCTGACTGAATGGCGCGCATCGGGCCCAGGCGCGCGGCGTTATCTGTCCCTTTCACCGCATCGCCATAATCATTGGCGAGGTTAGACAAGATCTGCAGTAATAACGCGGTGACCAAGGCCATGGCGCTAATCGACCAAGAAAGACGCCCTTGTGAAGCGGCGACCGCGCTGCCACATAAAATAGAGGTAATGGCAAGGGGCAAGGTCTTGGGCCGAGCGGCATCAAGCCAAATAGCCAAAGTGGATTGAGTCATACAGACACTCTCGACGAAAAGACAATATCGCCATTATCGCTTAAGCGTGTAAGTGGGCAACGGGCAGGGTGAGGAAATTCGACTTCCGTTTGCGTCAGCGCAAACTTTTATGCAAAAAAGGGCAGCGTTTGCTGCCCTTGATATCGGTGTGGATTAGAGAATAAAGCGGCTGAGATCTTCGTCATCCACCAGCTCTTCAAGGTGGCTACGCACGTACTCGGCATCCACTGTCACGCTTTGACCGGCGCGCTCGCTGGCTTCGTACGAGACGTCTTCCATCAAACGCTCCATCAGTGTATGCAGACGACGAGCACCGATGTTTTCGGTTTTCTCGTTCACGCGCCAAGCGGCAGAGGCGAGCTCATCGATACCACTTTCTTCAAACGCCAGATCAATCTCTTCGGTTTTCAGCAAGGCGGTATATTGCTGGGTGAGCGAGGCGTTTGGCTCGGTGAGGATACGCTTGAAGTCATGAGTTGATAGGGCTTCAAGCTCAACACGGATGGGCAGACGGCCTTGCAGCTCTGGGATCAGATCAGACGGACGTGACACTTGGAATGCGCCTGAAGCGATAAACAGGATATGATCAGTTTTGATCATGCCGTGTTTGGTCGAGACCGTACTGCCTTCCACTAACGGCAATAGATCACGTTGCACCCCTTCGCGCGATACGTCACCGCCGCTGGTGTTACCGGATTTACAAATCTTATCGATTTCATCAATAAAGACGATGCCATTGTTTTCCACCGCATGAATGGCTTGCTCTTTGATGTCATCATGATTGACCAGCTTGGCCGCTTCCTCTTCGGTCAACACCTTCATCGCGTCTTTGATTTTCATCTTGCGCTTTTTGGTGGTGTTGCCTGCCAAGTTTTGGAACATGCCTTGTAGCTGGTTGGTCATTTCTTCCATGCCAGGAGGCGACATAATCTCAACGCCCATTTGGGGGGCGGCAACGTCGACTTCCACTTCTTTATCGTCGAGTTTGCCTTCACGCAGTTTTTTGCGGAAGTTTTGACGGGTAGAAGAGTCTTCCTGACTGGCTTCATTTTGCCCCCAAGCGTCACGGGCGGGTGGCAGTAAGATGTCGAGGATGCGCTCTTCCGCTTGCTCTTCAGCGCGG
Source organism: Salinivibrio sp. PR5 (assembly GCF_001996085.1). NCBI lineage: Bacteria > Pseudomonadati > Pseudomonadota > Gammaproteobacteria > Vibrionales > Vibrionaceae > Salinivibrio > Salinivibrio sp. PR5. The sequence goes on along the minus strand of NZ_MUFK01000005.1, from coordinate 132,703 downwards.
AATTTCACTTTCTCCATCGCTTGCTGTTGGGTCATGTTCATCGCCACATCCGCGAGATCGCGAATAATGGTTTCCACTTCTTTACCCACATAACCGACTTCGGTGAACTTGGTCGCTTCGACTTTAATGAAAGGCGCATTGGCAAGGCGTGCCAGACGGCGAGCAATCTCGGTTTTACCCACACCCGTCGGGCCAATCATAAGGATGTTTTTCGGCGTGACTTCCGCACGCAGATCTTCTGGCAGCTGCATACGGCGCCAGCGGTTACGCAGTGCGATCGCCACCGCACGTTTGGCTTTATCTTGGCCGATAATATGGCGGTCAAGCTCATGCACAATTTCGCGTGGAGTCATTTCAGACATGACAAATCCTGTTATTTACTCTCGAGTTCTTCGATGGTGTGATGCTGGTTGGTGAACACACAAATGTCACCAGCGATCGCGAGGGCTTTTTCGGCAATTTCTCGGGCGCCTAGCTCTGTATTTTCGAGCATGGCGACGGCGGCGGCTTGGGCAAAGTTGCCACCTGAGCCAATCGCAATGAGATCACGCTCAGGCTCAACCACATCGCCGTTACCAGTGATGATCAGTGACGCGGTTTCATCCGCCACCGCCAACAAGGCTTCGAGCCGGCGTAGGGCGCGATCGGTGCGCCATTCTTTGGCGAGTTCAACCGCCGCTTTGGTGAGATGGCCTTGATGCAATTCGAGTTTGCGTTCAAAGCGCTCAAATAGGGTGAAGGCATCCGCCGTACCGCCAGCAAAACCAGCTAATACTTGGCCGTTATATAAACGGCGAACTTTGCGTGCATTGCCTTTCATGACAGTGTTACCAAGGGAGACTTGGCCATCGCCAGCAATGACCACTTTACCTTCGCGGCGAACGGAGACGATTGTAGTCACGGGAACCTCTTTGTTTGTTTCTGGTGCACCAGATGGGTGATTACCTTAAGAGTTTGGGCCGCGGATGAGGGTTTTCAAGGGGAGTGGTAATATTTCCTCGCGCTGTCTTACCACCGATGCCTTACCGGTCCGACTAAAAAACGGACCGGTAGAGCAGGACAAACGGATTATTCCCAATACCAGATGGCGCAGGGTTCGATACCCGCACGGCGCAGCATGTTGCGATCCCGCTCAGCTTGACGTTTACGCGGGTAGGGGCCGAGCACCACACGGTACCACGCGCCTTTTTCGCCTTGGCTGACCTTGATTTGGCTTTCAAGACCTTGAAACGCAATCATCGCTTTACGCTCACTGGCTTGTTCGCGACTGCGGTACGCGCCACATTGCATCAGATACGGACGGGTTGATTGGGGAATCTCTTTCGCTTCAACCTCCACCTTTTTGCTTTCCAGCTCTTCGATGTAGCTCCATTTTTCTTTGGGCTTTTCAGGCAAGGTGCTCTTCGGTTGCGGCTTCGCCGGCGCAGTGGGTTGCTGAGGATGCGCAGGCGCCGGTGTATCGGTTTGGCTCAAAAGGTATAAACCATAGCCAAACGCGCCCACGAGCGCGATCGCAAGCAGTGCCCATTTGAGTGGGAAACCTTTACGAGCCGGTGGTTGGCGACGGGAGTTTTTTTTGCGTGGCGCTTTGCCACGTTTGACGTAATCACGAGTTGCCACAGCAAATAATCGAATCAAGAAGCCAGTAAAGCGCTCATGTTACTGGCTTCAACCCGTGCTGACTAGTCTTACTATCGAGACGGTGGCGCGACACTCTCACGGATCACTAATTTGGCATCCAGTAAGCGAGAGCCGGCGTTCACATCTCGTCCGCGTAAGATACTGAGTAACATCAGCATTGCTTGACGACCAATGTCATAGCGAGGCTGTGATACCGTGGTAAGCGGTGGATCGCAGTACTCAGCGAATTGAATGTCATCAAAGCCGACAATAGAAATATCTTGCGGTACACGCATGCCCAAGCGTTTTGCCTGCTGCATGGCACCCACTGCCATCACATCACAATGACAGAATACGGCGGTGGGGGGTTCAGGCAGGGATAACAGGCTTGTCATGGCGCGAGCTCCAGATGCAAAACTGAAATCCCCAGTCACACTGTAGGCGGGGTTAACCGTGATCCCAGCTCGGCGCAGTGCTTGCTGGTAGCCTTGGGTGCGGAACTGTGTCAGTGCCGTATGAGTTGCACCGGTAATGTTGGCAATACGGGTATGCCCCACTTGGGTGAGGTAGTTGACTGCCTCGAATGCCGCGGTGAGGTTATCGATATGCACGGTGGGCAACTCGAGCTCTGGCGCATATTCACAGGCCATCACCAAAGGGGGAAGATTCTTTTGCTCTGGCTTGCTGACATCAAATGGGACATCCGTGCCCAAGAGCAGCATGCCGTCGGCTTGCTTGGTAAAGACTAAATTCACAAAGGAGTTTTCACGGTTTTGCTGCTGGGCGCTGTCGCCAAGCAACACCAAGTAGCCGTGTTCCATCGCCGCTTCTTCGATACCGCGAATGATCTCACTAAAGTAGGGATCGCAGATATCCGGAATGATCGCGACAATGGTCTTAGACTCATTGCGGCGAAGATTGCGCGCGAGTGAATTGGGGGAGTAACCAGCTTCAACCACAGCCTGTTCGACCTTCTTACGCGTGGATGCTGACACCTTTTCAGGGTTCATCAGTGCGCGCGAGACCGTGGCAGTAGATACACCGGCAATGTGGGCAACGTCCTTCATTGTCGCCATAATGACAGTCCTCTTGTTGTCTGAGTTAGTCAGATCAGTAAGTTATTCACTCCTCTGACCTGTCTAGGATGCGTCAATTTGCGAAGGTATTCTACCTAGGCTTGGCCCATATAAATACGAACAAGCTAACACTTATTGCAAAGAAATCGTGATCTACGTCGCTTTAATGCAAGGGAATGTTAAGAAAGGTCTTGCGGCTCAACATCTAATGACCATCTAACTTTGCGTGACAAGGGCAATTGTTGGATGACGGGCAAGGCAACGGTGAGCCATTGTTGCATCACTTTTCGTGACGGTGCTTGGATCAGCAGTTGCCAGCGATAACGCCCTGCGCGTCGCGCCATCGGCGCAGGCATCGGCCCCATAATGTGTACCTCATCATGTTGAATGGGTGAGGCGGCCAAGGTTTGTCGGACTTGCTGTAAAAATTGCTGCACGCTGTTGTCCTCATGCCCTTCGGCACGAAACAGGCTTAAAAAGGTGTAAGGGGGCAGCCACGCTTGGCGACGTTCTGCCAATGCAGAGTCAGCAAACGCCTGATAACCCTTGTGGATCAGCGCTTGAATGAGACTGTGCTCAGGGTGGTGGGTTTGCAAAATCACCGTACCGGGTTTGCTGGCGCGGCCAGCTCGTCCCGCGACTTGTACCATCAGTTGGGCGAGACGCTCTGGGGCACGGAAGTCATTACTGAACAAGGCGCCATCTACATCGACAAGCGCCACTAAGGTGACATTGGGAAAGTGGTGACCCTTCGCAAGCATTTGGGTGCCGAGTAAGATTTGGTACTCACCTTTTTCGATGCCAGCGAGATAGCTCTCTAAGCTGCCTTTGCGTCGGGTATTGTCGCGATCGATACGGACCGTATTGTAGTCGGGAAACAGTTCGCCCAGCTGGGCTTCGAGTTGCTCGGTCCCCACGCCCACACTGATCAGCTGTGTCGAACCACAATCCCCACATTGGGGCGGCACGCGTTTTTGATGCCCGCAATGGTGGCAGCGTAACTCTTGATGTTGTTGGTGGAGGGTGTAGTAGGCATCACAGCGTTGACAACTGGCGAGCCAGCCACATTCGTGACACATCATTGCAGGCGCATAACCACGGCGGTTTAAAAACAACATCACCTGAGTTCCCTGCTGAAGATGCTGACGCATTTCGGCAATTAAGGGCGCCGATAAGCCCGCCTCAAGATGGTGGCCTTTGATGTCGAGCACCCCTTGACGGGCGGTGACTGCATTGCCCGGACGTTGGGTTAAGCGTAAGTATTGGTATTTTCCCGTTTGTGCATTGTGTAGCGTTTCCAATGACGGTGTTGCCGAACCGAGCACCACAGGTATCTTTTCTTCATGACCGCGCATTACCGCCAGATCGCGTGCATGGTAGCGAAAGCTGTCTTGCTGCTTATATGAGGGGTCGTGCTCTTCATCAATAATGATGATGCCAAGCTTCGCCATCGGGGTGAAAAGTGCTGATCGTGTTCCAATCACAATTGCAGCTTGATTGTCGCGAGCCGCCAGCCACGCGTTCAGTCTCTCGGTATCATTAAGCCCCGAATGCATTACGGTAACCGGGACGTTAAAGCGGCGTTCGAATCGGCGGATGGTCTGCGGGGTGAGGCCAATTTCGGGCACCAATATTAACGCCTGCTCGCCACGAGATAATACCGGCTCTAAGACGTTTAAATACACTTCGGTTTTGCCCGAGCCGGTAATACCTTCCAAAAGCACACAGGCAAAGCCATCGCTGGCGTTGATGGTGGCAACGGCCATGGCTTGTTCATGGTTCAGTGAGGGCTTGTCTTCACTGATGGCAAAATGTCGTGCCCAAGCTTTGCCTTCAAGCGGTGGGGTGTAAGGCGCGATCCAGCCTTTGTCCACCAAGGTATTAATCACAGCGGGGGTAATGTCTTGCTCCACGAGGTCGGCATGCGGGGTAGGGCCGTGAGTGAGCAGGGTTAACACACGCGCTTGCTTTGGCGCGCGGGTAAGCCCGGTCACCGGTTGATTCTGTCCGGCTTCGGTCAATTGCCACCATTTTTGCTGCTTGAGCGCTGCGGGTCGACCTTTACGCAGTAGCGTCGGCATCACGGCGCCCATCGCATCGCCAAGTGGATGATGATAAAAGCGACTTGCCCACTGCAACAGATGATAGACGGCAGGAGTCCAAAGTGGCGCGTCATCCAATACCTCAGTGATCGCCTTGACTTGATGGGCGGCAACACTAGGTGTGGTGGTGATGGCAGTGACAATGCCGACCTTATGCTGGCGACCAAAAGGCACCTTCACACGTGCTCCCACCACAGGGACGTGTTCGGTGATCCGGTAATCAAAAGTTTTCGCCAGCGGGACCGGTAAGGCCACTTGTGCAAACTGTTCCATCACAACATCTTATCGGCTAACAAGACGCTCAGTGTAACGGCTTGACCCAGGTAGGCAAAGCCTTGTTGTTGGATACGAGGTGATGGGCGACTGCACAAAAAAGTTGCGAAATCGAGGTCGCTTGATTAGAATTGCGCGCCTTAGAAAATGTTTGTTAACGACGTGTGGTGCCCGGCTTAGGATCGGGAGAGCGACACGGCCTTCACTATGAGGTTATCCCTATGAAAGCTGGTATCCATCCAGAGTACAAAGCTGTCACTGCTAAGTGTTCTTGCGGTAACGAATTCGCGTTCAACACCACTCTTGGTAAAGACATCAACCTAGACGTGTGTGACAAATGTCACCCATTCTACACTGGTAAGCAACGTATCGTTGACACCGGTGGCCGTGTTGACCGCTTTAAGAAGCGTTTCGGTGCCCTTAGCAGCAAAAAATAAGCCGCTAATAGCCGAATGCGAAAAAGGGGTGCGAAAGCGCCCCTTTTTTGATCCCGTCGTCACCTTTTTAACGTCGAGAGGTCGGAGGTTAACGTTCGGGGCCGTTTTGGACTGGTGGACGTTTAGCCACTGCGTTAACATCTTCTATCTTGCTCGAATCTACCCTGTGGTTTGAGTATAGCGTTGCTGATATCAGCAGCCTTCCCAGCTGATATTGGTGCATCCCTTCACGATAATAACTAGGAACACTACATGTCGGACGATAAACGCCAGCAAGCGCTGGATTATCATGCATACCCTACTCCCGGAAAAATCTCTGTTGAATTGAGCAAGCCTGCTGACTCGGCGGCGGATCTGGCGTTGGCATACAGCCCAGGCGTTGCAGAGCCGGTCCGTGAAATCGCTCAGAACCCAGACGCTGTGTATCAATATACCGCAAAGGGCAACATGGTTGCGGTGATCTCAAACGGTACCGCCATTTTGGGATTGGGTAACTTAGGGCCAATGGCCTCAAAGCCCGTCATGGAAGGTAAAGCTTTATTGTTCAAGCGTTTTGCTGGCTTGGACTCGATCGACATTGAAGTCAAACACCGTACTATCGATGAATTCGTGGATACCGTTGCGAACATCGCGGATACCTTTGGCGGTATCAACCTTGAAGACATCAAAGCGCCGGATTGCTTTGAAATTGAAAAGCAGCTGATTGAACGTTGTGAAGTGCCTGTTTTTCACGATGATCAGCACGGTACCGCGATTGTTACCGCGGCGGGTATGCTGAATGCCCTTGAGCTGCAAGGCAAAGATATTCGTGAAGCCACCATTGTGTGCCTCGGTGCTGGTGCAGCGGCTGTTGCCTGCATGGAGCTATTGATCAAATGTGGCGCGCAACGCGAAAAAATCTACATGCTGGATCGCAAAGGCGTGATCCACACCCGTCGTGACGACATCAATAAGTACAAGCAATTGTTTGCCAACAATACCGACAAACGTACCCTCGAAGATGTGATTGAGGGCGCCGATTTGTTTGTGGGTGTGTCAGGGCCAGACTTGCTCTCGCCAGAGGCATTAAAACTGATGGCCGATAAGCCGGTTGTTTTTGCCTGCTCGAACCCAGACCCTGAAATTAATCCAGAGGTCGCGCATCAAGTCCGTGATGATTTGATCATGGGAACAGGGCGCTCGGATTATCCAAACCAAGTCAACAACGTACTCTGCTTCCCGTTTATTTTCCGTGGCGCGTTGGATGTGCGTGCCAGTGAAATTAATGATGCAATGAAACTGGCAGCCGTCGAGGCGATCCGTGGTTTGGCGAAAGAGCCTGTCCCACAGTCGGTATTGGACGCGGCAGGTGTTGATGCGCTGCATTTTGGCCCGGATTACATTATTCCTAAGCCAATGGATGCACGCTTATTGCCACGCGTGGCTCGCGCGGTGGCACTTGCAGCGGTTGAAACTGGCGTCGCCCGTATCGAGATGCCAGACAACTATATGCTCGACAAGGCGTAATATGCTCGACAAGGCATAATGCATGAGCGTTAGGAAAATCGCAGTGCCATAAAGCCTGAGAAGGCTGTACCGAGCACCTATGATGACAGAAAACCCGCCAATCGGCGGGTTTTTTTAGTATTCGCTATCGTCGAACTCGATACCTAGTTCTTTCATGATCTGACGCGCTTCAGCAGGAATGCTGTCAGGCTTGTCTTTGCGAATATCGTCATCGGTTGGCAATGGCTGGCCGGTATAAGCATGCAAAAATGCTTCACACAGCAGCTCACTGTTGGTCGCGTGACGCAGGTTATTAACCTGACGGCGTGTCCGCTCGTCAGTGAGAATTTTTAAAACTTTAAGTGGGATAGAAACGGTGATTTTTTTCACCTGCTCCTTTTTCTTACCATGCTCGGCATACGGATTAATGTAATCGCCGTTCCACTGCGCCATGTCTCACCTATCTTGATTATTGAATACCCAGAATGATGCTGCGGAGATTCTAGCTATATTAACCGCCACATGCAAAGCTGTATAGACGTCTAGAAGTGTTGACGTCTCAAAAAGTGCAGGGTAAGGTGAGGATAACAACGCTGGCTCGCGCACCACATCGCAAGGATGAACCATGACCCGAAAAAAAACTGACACCATCGCTGTAAGAACTGGCATTGGCACCGACACGCAACATCATGCGGTGGTTCCCCCTTTATATCTCTCGACCAATTATCGCTTTCCTGCGTTTGGGGATGTGCCCACCTATGACTATGCACGCGGAGGGAATCCGACCCGCGCCCAGCTAGAGCAAGCATTGACTGACTTAGAAGGCGGCGCAGGTGCGGTGGTAACCAACTGCGGGATGGCCGCGATTAATTTGGTGTTATCGCTATTGAATGCGGGTGACAAAATTGTGGCCCCACATGACTGTTATGGTGGCACGTACCGCTTGCTTGAGTCCCGAGCCAAGCAGGGAATTTGGCAGGTTAAATTTGTCGATCAATCCGACCCAGACGCCTTGGCGAGCGCCTTGGCAGAATCGCCAAAGTTGGTACTGGTGGAAACCCCATCGAACCCCTTGCTGCGCGTGGTCGATATTGCTGATATTTGCCAGCAAGCGCATCAAGTCGGCGCTTGGGTGGTGGTCGACAACACTTTTTTATCTCCCGCTTTACAGCAACCTCTTGCGCTAGGGGCCGACATGGTGGTGCATTCGACCACCAAATTTATTAATGGCCATTCTGATATTGTCGGTGGCGCGGTGATCGCAGCAACCAGTGAGCTTGCCGAAACCTTAGCGTGGTGGGGCAACTGTATAGGCGCCACGGGCAACGCGTTTGACAGTTATATGACATTGCGAGGGTTGCGTACCTTAGGCGCACGGGTTAAACAACACCAGCAAAACACGCAAGCGGTACTCGCCTATCTGCAAACGGTTCCTGCTGTGCGCCAACTCTATTATCCGGGACTCGCTACCCATCCGGGTCACGAAATTGCTGCCCGTCAGCAATCAGGCTTTGGTAGTATGCTGAGCTTGGAATTGGATACCGACAGTGACGGGGTGGCGCGTTTTATCGCAGGCCTTTCGCTATTTGCTTTAGCAGAGTCGTTAGGCGGTGTAGAAAGCTTGGTCACACACCCAGGCTCCATGACACATCGGGCGATGAGTGATGTGGCGCAAGCGGAAGCGGGTATCGCACCGACTTTGCTGCGCTTTTCAATCGGACTGGAAGATGCGGATGATCTCATCGCGGATTTGGCCCACGCTTTTGCGGCATTAGCCGCGTAACCTGAACAACGTTACGGCGCTGTTCCTTGCTTTACCCTGATATTTGGTTAGACAAAGAGAGACCTTGTCATGCATGCGCAATCGACGGAGACGTCCCCTGAATCACAACGACAACTTCATAAATTTGGCGGCAGCAGCTTGGCGTCGCCCGCCTGCTATCGTCGGGTTGTCGATGTATTGACCGCCCACGCGGGCCGCCAAGATTTGATTGTGGTCTCCGCGGCAGGCAAAACCACTAACCAATTGATTGCCTATTTGGCTCAGCTCAACAAAGACGGTCGCCTCGCCCATGAAACGCTACAGACCTTGCGCGGCTTTCAGCAAGATTTAATTGAAAATCTGATTGATGGTGAAGATAAGCAGCGCCTTGTCGATGCCTTGTATACAGACATCGCCACGATTGCGACCTTGGGTGAGGGCGCGCTGACTGACGCAGATAAGGCGCGTATTCAAGGGTTTGGCGAGGTATGGTCGGCACGCTTACTGGCGAGCTTGCTTAGCCAGCACCAGCAACCGGCTGTGATGTTGGACTCACGTCTGTGTCTACGTGCAGAGCGAGCAGCGCAGCCAGAAGTTGATCGGGGAGCGTCTTGGCCATTGCTGAACAACCAGTTATCCCAATATGCCCACACCCAAGTGGTGATCACGGGCTTTATGGCACAAAACCAAGCGGGAGAAACCGTGCTGCTTGGCCGCAATGGGTCCGATTACTCGGCAACCATTTTAGGCGCACTGGCTGGGGTGAGTCGGGTGACGATTTGGAGTGATGTGGCAGGGGTGTACAGTGCCGACCCGCGTCACGTGGACAATGCTTGTTTGTTGCCTTTGATTCGATTGGATGAGGCGGCTGAGCTGGCACGTCTTGCTGCCCCTGTGCTACATAGCCGCACCTTACAACCGGTCGCGCAGAGTGCCACCGATCTCACCTTGCGCTGCACGCATGCACCTGATAGTGGCTCAACCCGTATCGAACGTGTGCTCGCCTCTGGGCGTGGTGCAAAGATCATTACGGCGCTAGATGATGTCTGCCTGTTGCAGTTTGATGTCGCACGCGGCCTCGACTTTCAGGCGTTTAAGCAGGAGCTAAGCCGCACCCTGACTCAGCTCAAGCTGCAACCTCTAGCTGTCGATTACCGTGATGACCAGCATCGCATTCAATTGGCATTCAGTGCAGAAGTGATCGATACCGTGATGGCACAGATTCAGGACGCGGGCTTGTCTGCGGAATTGCGTTTGCGTGAGGGCTTTAGCATGGTGGCGGCGGTGGGGGCCGGTGTGGTCAATAACCCCGTCCATTGCCACGGCTTTTACCAACAGCTAAAAGCACACCCTGTCGAGTTTATGAGTGAGTCGGCGTCTGGGCTTAGCTTGGTTGCGATTTTGCGTCAAATGCAGACCCAAGCCTTGGTGGCGGGGATGCACGATGCCCTGTTTCAGGCTCAGCGCCGCATCGGTTTGGTGTTAGTGGGAAAAGGTAACATTGGTACCCGCTGGCTCAGTCTCTTTGCCGAGCAAAAAACAGCGCTGGAGAAGCGCCATGGTAAAGGTGTCTCATTGATCTCTGTGGTGGATAGTCGCAACCAATGGTTGGATTTTGCCGGTATCGATCCTAGCCGTGTGTTAGACGGATTCGATGACAAAAGCGAGCCCTATTTTGATGACGAGTGGCTTACTCGCCTGCTCAATCATCCCTATGACGATGTGATTGTGTTGGACGTCACTGCCAGTGCATCCCTCGCATACTTGTATCCGCGCCTTGCTGAACATGGCTTTCATTTGATCTCGGCGAATAAAGAAGCGGGGGCGGCACCGGCAGAGCAATATCATGCTATTCAGCAGGCCTTTGCTAAAACCGGACGGCATTGGCTTTACAACGCGACCGTCGGGGCAGGGTTGCCGATTAACTACGCGGTGCAAGATTTACAGGAAAGTGGCGATCAGATCCTAGCCTTATCCGGCATTTTCTCCGGCACACTCTCGTGGCTATTTTTACAATTTAGCGGCGAGGTTCCGTTTAGCGTGTTGCTTGAGCAGGCTTGGCAGCAAGGATTAACCGAGCCTGATCCGCGTGAAGATCTCTCCGGCGCGGATGTGGTGCGCAAGCTGGTGATATTAGCGCGTGAGGCCGGTATGGCGTTAGAGCCGGAACAAGTGAAAGTGGAGTCGTTAGTGCCAGAGACGCTGCAAGCACTTTCTTTGGACGGTTTTTTAGATAACGCCAGCCAAATGGATGAGGTACTGCATGAACGTTTAATGAAGGCACAACGCGACCGCTCGGTGCTACGTTATGTGGCGCGTTTAGACGGCCAAGGTAAAGCGCAAGTCAGTTTAGAAACCCTGCCGGTTGAACACCCGCTGGCGCATCTGCTGCCGTGTGACAATGTATTTGCGATTGAAAGCCAATGGTATCGCGAAAATCCATTAGTCATTCGTGGCCCTGGCGCGGGGCGTGATGTCACTGCAGGCGCGATTCAATCCGATCTTAACCGTTTGATTGGACGTCTCCACTAGCTAGCGCATTTGTATCCCACGTTGACTAGGCTGCTCAATGATGCGTTGAGCAGCCTTTTTTCTGCCACGCATCAACGGCTTTTCCACCATACTGATCTCGACGGCCTGATTCATAACGTTATGAGTTTTTTTCATTAATGTATCGTTGACATTCTCGCCGGATAACGCCAATCTTTAGACATATAGACGTCTAAACGTATAAACCAAAACACACATCATAGCACACACCATATTGGTTGCAGGGAGAGGGTATGAGCTACACGCACGCGGGCCACATTGATGCACTGAATCAGAACATTGCTGACCTAAATGGCGATATTAACGTCTCATTTGAGTTTTTTCCGCCGAGTACCCCAACCATGGAGGAGACACTTTGGAACTCCGTGCATCGCTTAAAAGCGCTCAAACCTAAATTTATGTCAGTGACCTACGGCGCCAATTCAGGCGAGCGCGATCGTACCCACGACATTGTGAAAAGCATTCATGAACAAACGGGTATCGCCGCGGCGCCACATTTGACCTGCATTGATGCCAGCGAAGACGAGCTGCGTCATATTGCCCGCGACTATTGGCAAAACGGCATTCGTGACATTGTGGCGTTGCGTGGTGACTTGCCCTCGCCAGAGAAAAAGCCCGATATGTATGCGGTTGATTTGGTGCGCTTGCTCAAAGAAGAGCATGATTTTGATATTTCGGTCGCCGCTTATCCCGAAGTGCACCCAGAAGCGAAAAGCGCGCAGGCGGATTTAATTAACCTCAAGCGCAAAGTGGATGCGGGGGCCAGCCGGGCGATTACCCAGTTTTTCTTCGATGTGGAAAGCTACCTGCGCTTTCGTGACCGTTGTGTGGCGACGGGCATTGATGTCGAAATTGTGCCGGGGATTTTGCCGGTCTCCAACTTTAAGCAGGCGTCGCGCTTTGCCAAGATGACCAATGTGCGCGTGCCGCAGTGGATGCACAAACAATACCAAGGTCTAGAGGATGATCCTGTTACGCGTCAGATGGTTGGGGCCTCGATTGCTATCGATATGGTGCGCGTCCTGAGTCGGGAAGGGGTGAAAGATTTCCATTTCTACACCTTGAATCGTGCCGAGCTTACTTATGCCTTGTGCCATACCTTGGGCGTGCGTCCACTTGCCGCGGTCTCATAAAAAAACGCCCACAATGGGGCGTTTTGAGGTTGCGTGTTGTGTGGTTTGCAATTTATGCCGAGCAAGGTTCGCGAGGGGCTAGCATAGCCAATTCGTCGCGTACCTCTTGTGCCCAAGCCAGCCAAGCGCGGCGTTGATGAATAGTACGACGCAAGGCTAAACGCAGCAGGCGCTGCTGATTGGTGAGCGGGTTGGCTTGACCAAATTCGCGTTGCTCAATCATGGCGTAATGGTTGAGGAGTTGCTGCGATTCGGCAATTAACTGATTAACATGACCTAGCATAGGGGACGGGTCGAGCACCTCACAGCTTAACAGACGTGCGACATACTCATCCCGTTCGGGGGCAAGTTTTGGCTCACTGAGTAGCCAAGTTTGTAACATGTCAGTGCCGATCGGCGTAATGGCATAGACCTTGCGGTCGGGCTTACCCATCTGTGGCTCCAAGCGGCAGCTCACCGCCCCTTTTTCTGCGAGCTTGGTAAGCTCGCGATACACTTGTTGATGGCTGGCTTTCCATACATAGCTAATGCTAGTGGAAAACGCCTTGGTAATATCGTAACCCGTGGCCTCGCAGTTGCTTAGCACCGTCAGTATTACATGGGGTAGTGACATCTCTTCTATCCACAATTAGTCGTACAACAATAGGTCGGCCCGGAATGCGATAACCTTCTTTGGGTTATTTCGCCAAACTCAAGGCCTGCTCAAGGTCGGCAATGATGTCATCAATATGCTCAATGCCGACACAAAGACGGATCATTTCTGGTGTGACGCCGGCCGCGGCCTGCTCCTGCTCGTTTAACTGACGATGAGTGGTCGAAGCAGGATGACACGCGAGCGACTTGGCATCGCCAATGTTCACCAGACGTTTAAATAAATTCAGTGCATCGTAAAAGCGCACACCCTCATCAAAGCCACCTTTCAAGCCAAACGACAACAGTGACGCGGGCAATCCACCACGGATCAGCGTGTGGGCGCGCGAATAATGCGGATGCGTTTCAAGGCCGGCATAGTTCACCCACGCCACGGCAGGGTGATTGGCTAGGTAATCGGCCACGGCTTTGGCGTTCTCGCAATGGCGTTCCATACGCAGGCTCAAGGTTTCTAACCCCTGCATCAACATAAAAGCATTCATCGGCGAGAGGGCTGCGCCACTGTTACGTAGCGGCACCGTACGTGCGCGGGCAATAAATGCGGCTGGGCCAAAGGTCTCACTGTAAACCACGCCGTGATAGGCCGGCTCCGGTTGTGAGAATTGCGGGAAGCGGGCTTGATGGGCCACCCAGTCAAAGGTACCGCCATCGACAATCATGCCGCCAAGGGTGGTGCCATGACCGCCAATGTACTTGGTGAGTGAGTGCACCACGATATCGGCCCCGTGCTCAATCGGTTTACACAAAACCGGTGTGGCCACGGTATTGTCGACCACCAACGGGACCCCATGCGCGTGGGCAACCTTGGCTAAGCCTTCAATGTCGGCGATATTGCCGGCCGGGTTACCAATCGACTCGCAATACACCGCTTTAGTATTGGCATCGATCAGCGCCTCAATGGCACTGGCGTCGTCACTCGCGGCAAAACGCACCTCAATGCCTTGCTCAGGGAGCATGTGGGCAAACAAGGTATAGGTGCCACCGTAAAGCTGTGGTGTGGCGACGATGTTATCACCGGCCTTGGCGAGGGTTTGAATCGCATAGGTGATGGCCGCCGCGCCGGCACTGACGCAAAGCCCCGCAATACCGCCTTCTAGTGCCGCCACGCGTTGTTCCAACACGTCGTTGGTCGGGTTCATTATCCGTGAGTAGATATTGCCCGGTACATCAAGATTGAACAGGTCAGCACCATGTTGGGCATTATCAAACTCGTAAGCGACGGTTTGATAAATGGGCGTTGCCACCGATTTGGTGGTGGGGTCGGTCTGGTAGCCGTGATGAATCGAGAGGGTTTCGTCTTTCATGGCAATTCCTTTGCGTTGTTGGGTCGCGTCAGTGCGACCTTCAATAGTAATAATATTATCAATGCAACAGCAAGCATTAGCTGCGGCTTTGCATAAAAAAGTCTGTGGTTAGGATTTCCTCAGCGTCGTCTGTGTGCCAAGACAAAAAAGCCGCACCCTAGGGTACGGCTCTACTATCAAGGATTAACCGGTATTGCGCAGCCCCGCGGCAATCCCCGCAATGGAAATCATCAAGGCATCGTCGAGTGACTGATCGCCTTGTTCCGATTGCCGTGTACGGTATAACAGCTCGGCTTGCAACATATTGAGCGGCTCAACATAAATATTACGTAAGCGAATCGCTTCAGCGCCCCACGGGTTTTGCTCCATCAGGTTGTCGCTATTTTCCACTGCCAGCACAACCTGAATATCTTGGCGTAATTGCTCACGCAAGGATTCACCTAACGGCCAGAGGCTCTCATCGACCAAGCGCTGATCATAGTACTTGGCAATGTCTAAGTTGGTTTTGGTAAACACCATTTCTAGCATGCCAAGGCGGGTGGAGAAAAATGGCCATTCGCGGCACATTTCTTCCAGCTGGGCTTTATGGCCTTTTGCAATGGCGTGATCGATAGCTTGTCCCGCCCCCAGCCAAGCTGGCAGCAATAATCGGTTTTGACTCCAGGCGAAAATCCAAGGAATGGCTCGTAAGCTTTCCACACCACCGTTGGGGTTACGTTTGGACGGGCGCGATCCCAGTGGCAGTTTGCCTAACTCAAGCTCAGGCGTGGTAGAGCGGAAGTAAGGGACAAATTGCTCATGGCCGCGTACCACATCACGGTAAGCTTGGCAGGAGATGTCACTTAAGGTGTCCATCAGCTGACGCCACTCTTGCTTAGGCTCTGGTGGTGGCAGCAAGTTCGCTTCCAAAATGGCGCTGGTGTACAGGTTTAAGCTGTTGACAGCAACGTCAGGCAGACCCAATTTAAAGCGGATCATCTCGCCTTGTTCGGTCACCCGCAAACCGCCTTTTAAGCTACGCGGAGGTTGTGAGAGCAATGCCGCATGCGCGGGTGCACCACCGCGACCTACGGTGCCGCCACGGCCGTGGAAAAGTACCAAGTCGACGCATTGGTCATCGCATAAATTGACTAGCGCTTCCATGGCGCGATATTGCGCCCAACCGGCGGCCATCACTCCAGCGTCTTTGGCGGAATCCGAGTAACCGATCATCACCATTTGGAAGTTCTGGGTAAAGCCTCGGTACCAATCAATGGCCAGTAGTTCACCAATCACTGCCTCGGCATTGTTCAGATCGTCCAAGGTTTCGAATAGCGGACACACGTCCATGCGGAATGGACAACCGGCTTCTTGCAGCAATAGGTGGACAGCCAGCACGTCGGAAGCGGTGCGAGCCATCGAAATGACGTAGGCACCCAAGGCTTCGCGCGGCTGCTCGGCAATCACTCGGCAAGTGTCGATCACCTCTTGGACGTCAGGCGACGGTGACCAATCACGTGGCAACAACGGACGCTTAGACGCCAGCTCGCGGGTTAAGAAGGCTTGCTTGTCTTGCTCGCTCCATTGGGCGTAATCGCCCATTCCCAAATAACGGGTTACTTCTGAGAGCACATCGGCATGGCGGGTACTTTCTTGGCGAATATCGAGTTTGATCAGGTGCACGCCAAAGCATTGCACGCAGCGAAGTAGGTCAAGCAACTTGCCGTCGGCAATAATGCCCATGCCACATTGATGGAGAGACTGGTAACACGCCAGTAATGGCTGCCACAATTGCTGAGTATCGGTCAGGATCCCTTGTGAGGAGACGCGTTCGCCTTTCAGTTTGGCGTCCAAATAGCTCAAGGTATGAGTTAGCTGGCTGCGCAAGGTTTTGAGGATAGCGCGATACGGTTCGTGCGCCTCGCCGGCCATCTCACGCACAGTGTCATCACACTGTGTCATTGACAGTTCACTGATCAAATCCTGCACATCGCGCAAATACAAATCCGCTGCTTTCCAGCGTGATAACAGCATCACTTCACGGGTAACCTCGCTGGTGACATAGGGGTTACCGTCGCGGTCGCCGCCCATCCACGAGGAAATTTGTACCGGTTTGGCATCAATGGGTAAGTTGATATCGAGATGGCTTTCAAGCTGCTGATCAAATTGGCGTAAAAACGCCGGTACTGCTTGCCACAGTGAATTTTCAATCACCGCGAAGCCCCATTTGGCTTCATCAAGTGGGGTAGGTCGCTCTTGGCGAATTACATCGGTGTGCCATGCTTGTGCAATCAACTGCTCAAGACGTTTCTCTGTTTTGGCACGCTCTGCCGCCCCCAAATGTTCACTGAGCTCTAACTTCGATAAACACTTATTAATCTGCACCAAGTTATGAATGGTGGTACGGCGTGCGATTTCGGTCGGGTGAGCGGTCAGGACTAACTCAATTTTTAAATCGGCGATCGCTTGTTGCGCGTCATTGGCATCAATCTCACCTTGGCTGACACGGCGGAGTAAATCGTCGATAGCATCCGGGCTGCACTCCAACGCGTCGCATTGACGCGAGACGGTGTGATATTGCTCGGCGATATTAGTCAGATTCAAAAATTGGCTAAAGGCGCGGGCGACCGGAAGCAGTTGGTCAGCCGGCAAGTTTTGCAGCACGGTTTTCAGCTTAGCATGATCGTCCTGATTGCCAGCGGCAGCCGATTTTGAGAGCTGACGAATTTCCTCAACTTTTTCTAAGAGTGCTGGACCATGGGCATCTTGGATGGTGTTACCCAGCAGACGGCCAAGCATACTGACATTGCTTTTTAAGGCAGAGTACTTTTCGTTCATAGCGTATCCATTCTGTAACAAAGTTACATCCTACTGTGACTGTAAAGAACCAATCTAGCGAATATTGCGCGATCGGGTCAACTTAACCGCAAATTAGCGCGAAAACTGGCCGCCGGATTTGATGCTTATCATAGAGCTACCCCAAAAGCTGAAAAAAAGTTTCAGCTTTCAGGTTTGCCATCCTCCCGAGGGCTTCTCCGCGCCCGCCGTATCGCGACTTTCTCATGAATGGCAGTAGTGTTATTTGCATGGTTAGATGGAATTATTGCTCCAAAATGAATGAATAGACATTAAAAGTGATTTTTTACGCTTTTTGGGGGTTGACGGTCAAACGGGAATGCGATAAAAAATAAACATTCACTATTTATGAATAAAAATATTTTTTGAGAGTTGACCATGATTCCACTCGCTGCCAAACACAACGCCCTTTCTGCTCGACGACGCTAGCCTGCTTTGCGTGGCTATCGGCTACGCCCTCGATATTCTGCTGCCCCGCAGCACGCCTTAAACACCTATAAAGAGAGACACCCATGACCCTTAACACCATTATTGTCGGTGCCAGTGGCTACACAGGAGCCGAGCTTGTCGCCCTTGTCCATCGCCATCCGCAACTGCACTTGGCCGGTTTATATGTCTCGGCAGGCAGTGAAGACGCCAACCGCCCCGTGAGCGCGTTGCACGGCCAATTGCGTGGTGTAGTGGATATGCTACTGATGCCTTTGACCTCGCCACAGGATGTGGCCAAGCAAGCCGATGTGGTGTTTTTAGCCACTGCGCATGCGGTTAGTCATGAATTGGCGCCGATTTTTCTGGCTCAAGGTTGCGTGGTGTTTGATTTGTCGGGGGCATATCGGGTCAATCAAGCGGATTTTTATCCTACCAATTACGGCTTTTCGCACCAGTCACCGGCATGGCTGGCGCAAGCCGTGTATGGCTTGGCGGAGTGGCAACAGGAAGCATTATCTGCAGCGCAGCTGGTAGCCGTGCCGGGATGTTACCCGACCGCCAGCCAATTACCGCTCAAACCTGTGCTGGATGCAGGCTTGTTGGATAAACAAATGTGGCCGGTGATCAATGCCACCAGTGGCGTAACGGGCGCGGGGCGCAAAGCGAGCCTGACCAATAGTTTTTGCGAAGTGAGCCTGCATGCCTACGGGGTGTTTTCTCACCGTCATCAGCCAGAGATTGCTGCACACCTAGATACGCCGGTGATTTTCACCCCACACCTTGGCAGTTACAAACGCGGCATTCTTGCCACCATTACCGCCAAATTAGCGCCAGGTGCTAGTGAGGCCGAGGTGGGGCAGGTACTGAACCAGGCTTATCAAGATGCGCCGCTGGTACGGGTACTTCCTGCCGGTGAGGTGGCCAAGCTGCAAGCGGTGCAACATACCGGCTTTTGCGATATTGGCTATCAGGCCGCGCATGGGCATCTGATCCTTACCAGTGCGATCGATAACTTACTTAAAGGCGCGGCCAGCCAAGCCGTGCAGTGTTTAAACCTTAAGTTTGGCTTTGCCGAAACCACAGCGATTGTCTAGGAGAAACGGATGAAAACGCCATTAGTGATTAAATTAGGCGGCGCAGCACTGAGCTGCAGCGAGACCCTCGCCAAGGTTTTCGGCGCGATGAACACCTATCGCAGTGAGGCTGAGCGCCCGCTAGTGCTGGTGCACGGTGGCGGCTACTTGGTTGATCAACTGCTGAAAAAACTCGCCCTCACCAGTGTGAAAAAACAAGGCTTACGGGTCACGCCAGTCGACCAGATTGATTATGTCACCGGTGCCTTAGCCGGGACGGCCAATAAGCTGCTGTTAGCTGAGGCGCGTAAGGCGAAGATTAAAAGCTGTGGCTTGAGCTTGGCCGATGGCGGCTTGTGTCAGGTCAGCCAACTGGACCCCGAGCTAGGTGCAGTGGGGGAAGCCAGCGCCGGTGATCCGAGCCTGTTGCAGGCGGTATTGGCCGCGGATTGTGTTCCCATTATTAGCTCGATTGGCATCAGTGACCAAGGTGAGTTGATGAACGTCAATGCCGACCAAGCAGCGGTAGCGGTGGCAACCACTCTTGGCGCGGAGCTGGTGTTGCTGTCGGATGTTAGCGGCGTGTTAGACGGCAAAGGGCACTTGCTGCCTTGCCTTACCGAGTTAGATGCGCAGCACTTAATGGAAAAAGGGGTGATCACCGATGGCATGGTGGTCAAGGTCAACGCGGCGTTTGCCGCTGCCCGTGAACTGGGTAAACCCGTGGAGATTGCCACCTGGCGTTACCCAGAAAAACTCACGCAATTATTCGATGGCCAGCAAATCGGCACCCGGTTTAGCGCCAGTTAATTAGACGTATAACGACGCGACGACACCGTCGATTTAGGATTTAAGGAGAGCAAGATGAGTAAGGTAAATAAAGTCGTACTGGCCTATTCGGGTGGATTGGATACTTCGGCCATCATTCCTTGGCTAAAAGAAAACTATGACTGTGAAGTGGTGGCCTTTGTCGCTGACGTGGGTCAAGGCGAACAAGAGCTCGATGGCATTGAGCAAAAAGCACTTGCCTCGGGGGCATCACAGTGTTTTATCGCCGATCTGAAACATGAAATGGTGGCGGAGTATATTTACCCCAGCCTGAAAACCGGTGCGGTGTATGAAGGTAAGTATCTTCTGGGCACCTCGATGGCACGTCCTATCATTGCCAAAGCGCAGGTCGAATGTGCCCTAGAGGTCGGGGCGGATGCACTGTGCCACGGCTGTACCGGCAAGGGTAACGATCAAGTCCGTTTTGAGAGCACCTTCTCCGCGTTGGCGCCGCAACTGAAAGTGATTGCGCCGTGGCGAGAGTGGGATCTCACCAGTCGTGAAGCCTTGCTCGATTACTTGGCCGCCCGTGACATTCCTTGTACGGCGAGCCTTGAGAAAATTTATTCACGTGATGCCAATGCTTGGCACGTTTCGACCGAAGGTGGTGTTCTGGAAGATACTTGGACCGCGGCCAACCAAGATTGCTGGGTATGGACCGTCGCACCAGAAGAGGCGCCCAATACGCCTGAGTTTGTCACCTTGGGAGTACGAAGCGGAGAGGTGGTCTCGGTCGATGGTGAGTCTATGTCGCCTTATGACGTGCTGACGCTGCTGAACGACAAAGGCGCCCAGCATGGCGTGGGACGGATTGATATTGTTGAGAACCGTTTGGTGGGGATGAAATCCCGCGGCTGTTATGAAACCCCGGGTGGCACCATCATCATGGAAGCGCTGCGTGGTGTTGAGCAATTGGTGCTGGATAAAGAGAGTTATCAGTTCCGTGAGGAGCTCGGTTTAAAAGCGTCTCACCTGATTTATGATGGGCGTTGGTTTACCCCGCTTTGCCAGTCTATTCTTGCCGCGGCCAATTCTCTTGCCGCGCCGGTAACGGGCGAGGTGGTGATCAAACTCTATAAAGGCCAAGCGACAGTGGTCCAAAAGCGTTCAACCAATAGTTTGTACTCGGAAGACTTTGCCACCTTTGGTGATGACGATGTCTACGATCACAGCCATGCCGAAGGCTTTATCCGTTTGTATTCGCTGTCGAGCCGGATTCGGACGCTGAACAAACAAAAACAATCCTAATTAAAAAAGCATCGTGAGCAGTAAGGAGAGACAGCATGGCATTATGGGGCGGACGCTTTAGTCAGGCAGCAGACAAACGGTTTCAAGCGTTTAACGATTCACTGCGCTTTGACTATCGCCTAGCAGAGCAAGACATTGTGGGCTCCATTGCTTGGTCCAAAGCCTTGCGTTCAGTGGGCGTGCTGAGTGATGACGAGCAACAGCAATTGGAGCTCGCGCTCAATGAACTCAAGTTGTCGGTGATGGAAAACCCGAAGCAAATCTTAAGCTCAGAGGCCGAGGATATTCACAGCTGGGTTGAGCAGCAACTGATCGATAAAGTCGGGGATTTGGGCAAAAAGCTTCACACCGGACGCTCACGCAACGATCAGGTTGCCACGGATCTCAAACTCTGGTGTCGCCAGCAAGGCCAGCAAATCTTACTGTCTCTCGACAAGCTTCAGCAGCAGCTGGTGGATGTGGCCAGTCAGCACCATGATACCGTGCTGCCCGGCTACACCCACTTGCAGCGTGCTCAGCCAGTGACCTTTGCCCATTGGTGTTTGGCCTATCTGGAGATGTTTGAGCGCGACACCACCCGCTTACAAGATGCGCTTAAGCGTCTGGATACCTGTCCGTTAGGATCCGGCGCGCTGGCAGGCACGGCGTACCCGATTGATCGCGATGCCTTGGCGCAACAACTGGGTTTTGAGCGGGCCACCCGTAATAGCCTTGACTCAGTCTCGGACCGTGATCATGTGATGGAGATGCTGTCTGCGGCGTCGATATCAATGCTGCATTTATCGCGGATGGCCGAAGATATGATCTTCTATAACTCGGGCGAATCCGGGTTTATCGAGCTGGCCGATACGGTGACGTCAGGCTCATCGCTGATGCCACAAAAGAAAAACCCCGATGCCCTAGAGCTTATCCGCGGTAAAACCGGCCGCGTGTATGGCACCTTGTCGGCAATGATGATGACGGTCAAAGCCTTGCCACTGGCCTATAACAAGGATATGCAAGAAGACAAGGAAGGGCTCTTCGATGCGATGGACACTTGGCATGATTGCTTGGATATGGCCGCCTTGTGTTTTGAAGGTATCACCATTCACAAAGACAAAACCTTGCAGGCGGCGCAGCAAGGTCATGCCAACGCCACCGAGCTCGCGGATTATTTGGTGAGCAAAGGGATCCCGTTCCGTGAAGCACACCATATTGTGGGCGTGGCGGTAGTATCCGCCATTGAGCAAGGTTGTGCATTAGAAGCGCTGCCGCTTGCCACCTTGCAGCAATTCTCACCGGTCATTGAAGACGATGTGTATGCCATGCTCACGATTGAATCCTGCTTGGCTCAACGTCGTGCACTCGGTGGGGTCGCGCCCGAGCAGGTTAGCTTTGCTATTCAAGAAGCACAAAAGCGTTTGGATAAGCGCTTTACCCCCAAAGTCACGGTGCGCTCGGCAAGGCTCACCGACCTCGATACCATCGAAGGCATGGTGGTGTATTGGGCGAAGTTGGGGGAGAACTTACCTCGAGACCGCCATGAATTGGTGCGCAATATTGGCCTGTTTGCGGTCTCCGAGCATCAAGGGGATTTGACTGGCTGCGGCTCGCTGTATATTTACGACTCAGGGCTGGCAGAAATTCGCTCTTTAGGAGTCGAAGCAGGCTGGCAGCGCCAAGGTCACGGTACCGCGCTGATGATGCACTTGATTAAAAAAGCCAAGCAAATGGCGATTGAGCAAGTCTTTGTCCTCACCCGAGTGCCCGAGTTTTTCACTCAATTAGGCTTTACCCCGGTGTCGAAATCGCAACTGCCTGAGAAAGTGATGAAAGATTGTGAAATCTGTCCGCGCTTTCACGCCTGTGACGAAGTGGCACTGACCTATAACATTGCTGGGCCAGCCACGATTTCGACCTTCTCTACGCTGGAGTAGGGTGACATCGTCTATTGGCTGACGCTATCAGCGTCGTCGTTATCCCTCCTAAAGGCTGTGTGCTGACTAAGTCGCAGCCTTTTTACCTATCGGTGTCATAAAAACTTCATCAAATTGAGTGGCTTACAAATTGTTACATTGTACGGTTTGTCACAGAAGCGTCACGTGCAATGACCATCATGCCCGCGTTTTCTCGTTAATGATGGAGATTTTGTGGTGAAAACAACCGTGACGGCCGCAGTGGCCTCAGCCTTATTAGCGGCAACTGCACACGCAGCAGTGCCTCAACAAAACGATGTCTGGTACCAAGACGCGCAAGCGGCATTGGCGGCCGCTAAAGCGAACCCACCTATTACGGGCAAAGCCAAAAACGTGATCCTCTTTATCGGTGATGGCATGAGTGTGGGGACAATCACCGCGGCGCGGATTTATCAGGGGCAGCAGCAAGGAAAAACCGGTGAGGAAAACCGCCTTGGCATGGAAAGCCTGCCGCATGTTGCACTAGCAAAAACCTATAATACCGACATGCAAACCCCTGACTCGGCCGGGACCGCGACGGCGATGGTCACTGGAGTGAAAACCAAAGCTGGGATCATCAGTGTTGACGATAATGTCCAGCGTGGTTTTTGCAGTACCGCCAAAGGTAACGAAGCGAAAACCCTATTTGAAATGGCGGGCGAGAAGGGTAAGGCGTTGGGTTTAATCTCAACCGCCCGTTTAACCCACGCCACCCCAGCCACCACCTACGCGCACAGTGCGGATCGCAATTGGGAGAACGATAGCAAGTTACCCAACATTGCCAAAAACCAAGGCTGTACCGATATCGCCAGCCAGTTTGTCGACTTTGATGCTGGTGAAGGATTTCAGGTGGCGTTCGGCGGCGGACGGCGTGAATTTATTCCTACCGATAGCGTCGATCCTGAGGGCAAAAAGGGCAAGCGTAAAGATGGACGCAACCTGATTGAGGCATGGCAAACCCGTCACCCTGATGGGCAATACATTTTCGATAAATCCGGTTTTGATGCCATCGATCCGGCGACCACCTCACGCGTGTTTGGTTTGTTTGAAAGCAGCCACATGAAATATGAAGCGGATCGCCGTGAAAGCCAAGATGAGCCGTCATTGGCGGAAATGACCAGCAAGGCGATCGATATGCTCAGCCGCGACAAAGACGGCTATGTGATGATGGTGGAAGCCGGACGTATCGACCATGCTCACCATGCGGGCAACGCCGCGCGAGCATTAGAAGATACGTTGGCTTACGACGATGCCATTAAAGTGGCCTTAGAGAAAACCAACCCAGAAGATACCCTGATCATTGTCACCGCCGACCATGCCCATACCATGGTGATGAACGGCTATGCGGAGCGGGGCAATCCGATTCTCGGTTTGTCACGTCAAAAGGGGCGCTTGAATCAGGATGATTTTGGTAAAACCTATACCACCATCACCTATGGTAACGGCCCGGGAGCGGTGAAAGGTGAGCGTGAAAACTTGCAAGAAGGGCAGGTGCGTGCGCTGGATTACAAACAGCAATCCTTGATTAAGCTTGGTTC
This sequence comes from Salinivibrio sp. PR5, assembly GCF_001996085.1. Lineage (NCBI taxonomy): Bacteria > Pseudomonadati > Pseudomonadota > Gammaproteobacteria > Vibrionales > Vibrionaceae > Salinivibrio > Salinivibrio sp. PR5. Next base: position 108,425 of record NZ_MUFK01000005.1, on the reverse strand, counting down.
GGAAACCCACTCCGGTGAAGATGTGGCCATCATGGCGCGTGGGCCGATGGCGTGGTTGTTCCAAGGGGCCGTGGAGCAAAACTACATTTTCCACGTGATTAACGAAGCCACGGGTCTGGCTGATTAATCGTCTGGTGTGTCTGATGACCCGCGCCCCGGCGCGGGTTTTTTATTGCGCCGAAACGGATAAATCACCACATGTAGCGTGAGTAGCACACTGGCACTGCCGGCGGCGAACAATAATGCAATCGACTCCACTTGCCGTGGCGTGTCGGCATAGCCCCACCACCAGAGTGGCCAAAGTAGCGCGCAGATGGCGGACAGTTGTTTCATGCAACGGGTACAGCGTCCCAGTTTTTGTTGCCAAATCGCGGACTGACAGTATTTGCAAGCCATGCGGTGTCTCTTGGTCGGTAGTAGCGATAGCTTATTGTGGCGCAGTGGGCCGCCAGATACAAAAAAGCCCTCCAACGAGGAGGGCAAAAGGTAAGCAAGTGCTTGGGGAAGCAACAGGCAGCGCCTGTAAAGCGCCGAGTGTCGGCGAAAAGGGCAGTGGGTTAGCAGCCTGGGCCGCAGTCCATGCAGTGTTTGATCATTTCAGGGCCGAGTTTGAGCTTGGCATTCACATCCCGCAGCGCGGTACGTACCCCTTCTTCAATCACTGGGTGATAGAAGGGCATATCTAACATTTGCGAAATGGTCATTTGATTTTGATGTGCCCATGCCAACAAGTGGGCCAAGTGCTCAGCGTTCGGACCAATCATTTCAGCGCCAAGAAAGCGGCCAGTCCCTTGCTCGGCATAAACGTGTAACAAACCTTTGTTACGCAGCATTACTCGTGAGCGGCCTTGGTTTTCAAACGACACCACGCCGGTTTCAAAGCAGCCGCAGGGGCCGAGACGGTCGGTAATCGCTTTGTAGCTTTCGCCCACCATTGCGATTTGTGGGTCGGAGAAGACTGCGGAGAGCTTGCTGCGGCGTAATCCGGCACGGATATCTTTGCCGCGTCCGGCGTTGTCACCGGCGATACGCGCTTGGTCAGCCGCTTCGTGCAGCAACGGAATTTGGTTACTGGCGTCACCGGCAATAAAAATGTGCGGTGCCGTGGTTTGCAGGGTGTAACTATCGGCAACTGGCACGCCGCGGGCATCCACTTTGATGCTGGTCGCATCGAGGTTTAGCTTGTCGACATTGGGACGACGACCGGTGGCGGCAACTACATAGTCGACCCAGCGTAGTTGGCTCTCGCCCTCTTTATCACGATAACGGATTTGCACCTTATCGCCTTCACGCACCATCTCTTCCACCTTGGCATCGGCGTCGAGATAAAACTCCTCGCTAAAGGTTTTATCCGCATATGCCATGATGTCCGGATCGGTCAGCGGGCCCACTTGGCCGCCGACGCCAAACATAATCATCTCGACCCCGAGGCGATGCAGCGCTTGTCCTAGCTCAAGGCCAATCACACCTGGGCCAAATACCGCAACTGAGTCAGGCAGATCGTCCCATTCGAAAATATCATCATTGACCACTAAACGATCGCCAAGGTGATCCCAAGCAGACGGCCAGCTTGGACGAGATCCTGTCGCGATCACGATGCGATCAGCGTGGATGGTGGTGTGATCGTCGACCATTAAGGTGTGATCATCTACAAAGCGCGCATAGCCATCAATTTTGTCTTGAGCGGGAATGTCATCGACACTTTCCAGTACAAAGCCGACAAAGCGGTCACGCTCGCGTTTCACCCGATCCATCACCTCACGGCCATTAATTTCCGTGGTGCCGCCGGGATACACACCGAAGCCGGGCGCTTTGTCGATATGATGCGCCGCTTCAGCCGCCGCAATTAACAGTTTGGAAGGCATGCAGCCAACTCGCGCACACGTGGTGCCATAGGGGCCGCCTTCAATCATCACCACGTTATCCGTATGCGCTTTGGCTGCGCGATAAGCACCGAGTCCGGCGGTTCCGCCACCAATCACAGCCACATCAACCGTTAATGTTTTCATTGCTTTCTCCTGGGAAAATAACGGGCGGCAAAGAGGCCGCCCAAACAGCGGATTACTGATTTAGGTAGGTATCGAGCTCTTCACTGCCACCGATATGACGGCCACCGATAAATACTTGTGGCACGGTGGCGCGACCGCTCACCGCACGCAAAGAAACCGTGGTGGCGTCTTTACCGAGGATGATTTCTTCAAACTGAAGACCTGCGTCGATCAGGGCTTGTTTGGCCTTGGCACAGAATGGGCAGCCTGGCTTACTAAACACAGTGATCGAGTCTTGCAGTTTGTGATCAGGGGCGATGTAGCCCAGCATGGTGTCGGCATCAGAGACCTTGAACGGGTCGCCTGGCTCGTTGGGTTCGATAAACATTTTCTCGACCACGCCGTTTTTCACCAGCATGCTGTAGCGCCATGAGCGTTTGCCAAAGCCAAGATCGTTTTTGTCGACCAGCATTCCCATGCCATCAGTAAACTCGCCGTTACCATCAGGCAGGACATGAATGTTGTCAGCGTCTTGGTCGGCTTTCCATGCATTCATCACAAAGGTGTCGTTGACGGACACACAGACAATGTCATCAACGCCGTACTGTTGGAACACCGGATATAGCTCGTTATAGCGCGGCAGGTGCGAGGATGAACAGGTCGGTGTAAACGCACCCGGCAGGCTGAATACAATCACGGTTTTATTGGCAAAAATGTCATCGGTGGTAACGTCTTTCCACTGGTCGCCTTCGCGAGTACGGAAGGTAACTTGTGGTACTGGTTGGCCTTCTTTTGATGCAAACATGGTTTCCCCTTTTGATTTGGTCGTTAACTGTCGACGGCATGTGTCTGACTCGCCGTGTCTTGATGGATGTAGTATCGCGAAAGAAGATTGATAGCTCTAATCGCTTGATGCTATGGTTTTGATAGTTTTCTCCTATAGAAGAGACAGCAATGAATATTCGTGATTTGGAATACCTGGTGGCGCTGGCTGAACACCGCCACTTTCGCAAAGCGGCCGAAGCGTGTTTTGTTAGCCAACCCACCTTGAGCGGACAGATTCGTAAGCTGGAAGATGAGCTGGGCGTGAGTTTGTTAGAGCGCACCAGTCGTCGTGTGTTGTTCACGGATGCGGGTATGAGGTTAGTACAGCAGGCACGTAACGTATTGCGAGAAGTCACAATTTTGACCGAATTGGCCAGTGAACAAGGGGAAAGTATGACCGGCCCCCTACATATTGGCCTGATCCCGACCGTCGGCCCTTATCTGTTGCCGAAGATCATTCCCATGCTGCGCGACCGTTTTCCAGAATTGGAGCTATTCATTCACGAAGGACAGACGCAGCAGTTAGTGCAGCAACTGGAAGAGGGCAAACTCGATTGCATCATCTTGGCTTCTGTGGAAGAAACCCAGCATTTAAAAGAGCTGCCATTGTATGAAGAGCCAATGTTATTAGCGGTTAGTGAGACGCATAAGCTTGCGGGGTGTGCTGAAGTGGCGTTAGATGTCCTGCAAGGAGAGACCTTGTTAATGCTGGGCGATGGTCATTGCTTACGTGACCAAGCGATGGGCTTTTGTTTTAAAGTGGGGGCGCGTGAAGATCAGCGTTTTCGTGCCACCAGTTTAGAAACACTCCGCAATATGGTCGCGGCGGGCAGTGGTATCACCTTACTCCCTCGCTTATCCGTCCCGGCACAGCGCCGTGATGGCGTGGCCTATATTCCCACCACGTCGCCAACACCGACACGGCAGATCACCTTGGATTATCGCCCCGGTTCACCATTGCGAGGGCGCTATGAACAATTGGCTGAAGTGATCCGTGAGCACATGGTCGCAGTCATGGACACGCCGTTAAGTGCTGAGCCTGCCGCATTAAACGCAGGATAAAAAGAACCCCCAGTGCTGGATATCCAATACTGGGGGTCACTTCAATTGTCACGGATACGGTCGATTAAAATAGCGATTCGGTCTCTGTTTCATAGATGGTGCCGCTCGGCTGAGACGAGACGTATTCGGTTGGCTCTGTCCCTTTAATAAAGTACTCGAACATCGAGGTGTGGTCGGTTTTGCGGGTGAGCAAACCGGTTTCACGGTCAATGCGTACCTTGACGATACCCGGTGGCACCACCTTGCTTTGTTCTGGCACATCCGCGAGCGCTTTTTGCATAAAGTCTATCCATGCGGGCCCAGCGGTTTTGGCGCCAGACTCGGCCCCACGAATCGGTTGCTGTTCGTCATTCAGGTTGCTGTTGCGGGTTGTGCGCCCTAATTCACGTGAGTGGTCATCAAAGCCGACCCATACCGTGGTGACGATACCCGGGCCATAGCCTGTGTACCAAGTGTCTTTAGAGTCGTTGGTGGTCCCTGTTTTACCGCCGATATCCCGTCGTTTGAGTGCTTGTGCGCGCCAGCCGGTGCCATTCCAACCGGTGCCATAGCGCCAGTCGCCGCCGCCCCAAATATTGCTCTGCATCATTTCGCGCACCAAGAACGCATTTTGCTCGTCAATAACTTGTTTTGCGGGCTGTGGCGATTCTTCGCCGTTATCGGTCAGCAAATTCTGCTCGTTGAAGGGGTCAGCCTTCTCCATCGGTTTTTCGCAGTCATCGCAAATCACCGATGGGTTAGCACGATAAATTTCTTCACCGAAGGGCGTTTCTACCCGATCGATGATAAAGGGCTCCATAAAGTAGCCACCATTGGCAAATACGCTAAACCCTTGTGCCATTTCAACCGGCGTTAAGCTGCCTGCGCCGAGTGCAATGGCTTCGGCGCGAGGGAGATCACTACGTTTAAAGCCAAAGCGAGTCAGATAATCTAGGGTATCGTCCAACCCAACACGACGCAGGACACGCACGGCCATCACGTTCTTCGATTGTGCCAAGCCAATACGGGCACGCAGTGGCCCTTCATAACGTGGCGGCGAGTTTTTCGGACGCCATGCCACGCCTTGACTGCGATCCCAGCGGTTGATGGGGGCGTCATTGATCAAGGTGGCAAGGGTCATGCCTTCATGGATGGCCGCCGAATAGATAAAGGGTTTGATGCTCGAACCCACTTGGCGCACCGATTGGGTGGCACGATTAAATTTGCTATGCACAAAGTTAAATCCACCCACTAAGGCTTTGATAGCCCCCGTGGTAGGCGACATGGATACTAAGGCGGTATTGGCGTTGGGCACTTGCGCCAAGTGCCATTGATCGTCAACGCGACGAATCCACACCTGCTCACCGCTTTGTAAAATATCACTGGCGTGTTTGGGCGCGGGGCCTTGTCGATTATCGGTAATGTAAGGGCGCGCCCAGTCCATCCCCGCCCAATCGAGTGTAATTTCTTGGCCATTAGGACCAACCACTAAGGCGGATTGGTCACTCACTTCGGTCACGATGGCAGGCTCTAGTGGACCATAGCTAGGCTGCTTGGCAAGATAATCGACAATACGCTGGTGTTGCCAGCGGTCGCTTGCGGCTTGCCATAAGGTCGCGACTGGACCGCGGAAGCCGTGGCGACGATCGTAAGCCAGGATGTTATCCATCGCTGCATCATTGGCCGCGCGTTGCATATCGGAGTCGACACTGGTGTATATGCGAATGCCCGATGTGTAAGCATCGTCGCCAAAGTGTTCTACCGCCCATGCACGCGCCATTTCTGCGACATAAGGCGCATCGAGCTCAATTTCAGCGCCGTGATAACGCGCGACAATCGGCTCATTCTTCGCTTGGCTATACTCGGCTTGCGAAATGTAGCCTTCTTTAAGCATGCGAGCTAGCACCACGTTACGGCGCTCAGTAGCACGAGACAAGGAGTACAACGGGTTCATGGTGGATGGCGCTTTAGGGAGGCCGACAATCACCGCCATTTCACTTAAGGTCAGCTCGTCTAATGTCTTACCAAAGTACACTTGGGCGGCGGCACCGACGCCATAGGCGCGGTAGCCGAGAAAAACCTTGTTAAAGTACAGCTCAAGGATTTCGTCCTTATTCAGTAATTGCTCGATATGCACCGCGATAAAAATCTCTTTTATCTTGCGCATAATGCGTTTTTCGTTAGAAAGGAAGAAATTTCGCGCCAACTGTTGGGTAATGGTACTGGCCCCTTGCTTCGCACTGCCTGACATGGCTACCACCACCGCGGCCCGAACGATACCAATTGGGTCGATCCCCGGGTGTTGATAGAAGCGACTGTCTTCAGTGGCGATTAGCGCATCAATCATTTGCGGTGGGATGTCTTCCAGCTTAACGGGAATACGTCGCTTCTCACCAAATTGGGAGATCAGCTTGCCGTCAGCACTGTATACCTGCATTGGGGTTTGTAGCTCGACATCTTTCAGTGTCGCCACATCGGGGAGGTCTGGTTTTACGTACAGGTAAAACCCGAAAATTGTAGTGACTCCCAGCACTGTGCAAACCAGTGCAAAGATAAGCAGACGCTTTATGAACTTCACCTGAGATTTCCCGTTCTGTTGCAATTGAGCCGTTCAATAACCATACGTCAGTAGTATAAAGGCACCAGCAAGAAAAATAACCCGCCGTGAAGGGCAGTTTTCTAAATGCTGACCTCACGCTGACGTTGGGAGCCTAACACGAAATGGTTCGAAATTCGGCAGTTTTAGGTATCGATATTGGCCGAGATACCATTCACGCCATTGCGGTTCGTGCACATCGACAAGGCATTCAGGTCGCAGGGCATCATGAGGTGCACTATCGCGCGACTGACGATCTTTTCACCCCGATGACCGAGATAAAAAAACGATTACTCGCATGTTTACCTTGGTATCAGCGCTTGCGCGTTCCTGTGGTGGTGGGTGTGGATGAAGATGCTGTGATCACCAAGCAAATAACGGCACCGCTTATTGACGATGAGATTGAGCAAGAAGCCTTGATTGGTCAAAAGCTGAGTGCTGCCCTCAATATGGATATCGCTACCTTGTATTACGATTTTGAGGTCATGAGCGGTATTTCCGTTCAGCCAGGACAAGCCTGTTATCAAGTAGTGGCGTGTCGGCGTCATGCGCTCACTCCAGCCCTAGATGCGCTCAAGCATGTCGGTTTATCGCCCTCGGTGGCAGACATTAACAGCCAAGCGTTAGTCGGGGTCTATCAAGCGATTCGACCTGTTGCGCAGGCTAATCACTGGCCGCTGTGGCTGCATTATCACGGTGGCTTGATCACCGCGATTCGTCTTTATCCGGATGGTCAGGTTTACCAGCATCGCAGCCGTTTGGGGGAGGGAGAGCGCTACGAAAACCGTGAGTTAGCTGCCAACACCTTGGTGCAGCAGCACTTTGATCAGGCTTGTCATCGTGCGCGTGAGCATAATCGACTCTTACCACTGAGCACGGTTTGGATCAGCGGCGTCTGGCCTACCACACTGACGTCTGAGCATCTTGCCATCACACGCTTAAACCCAGTGGCGATGTTGGATCAAACCGCCCCCACCATCAGTGACGAGGCCAGTATTGCGTTGGGATTAGCGCTACGGGGAGGGTATTCATGCGTATAAATCTACTCCCTTGGCGAGAAAAAGCGCGTCGCGCTCAGCGTCACACCTTTATGGTTCACAGTGGTTTGGTGGTGCTGGGCGTGGTACTGGTGGTTAGTGCCGTGAACGCGGTCCAGCAGCACTGGCTGACTGAGCAACAGGCTCGCAATCAACGCTTAACCGCAGGGGTGAACGATTTTCGTGCCACCTTACAAGCTTTTAAGCGCGAAGATAAAAAGCGTGCCGCGCTGCAATCGCGCTTACAACTGGTCAACGCCTTACAGCAACAGCGCAACAATGTCACTGCGTTGCTGAATTTCATTCCAACCGTGATGCCTGAAGGGGCCTATTTAAGTCGTTTGGCGCAGCAAAAGGGGCGTGTCACGGTCGAAGGCTGGGTCACATCCAATGCGGAGATGGCAAGTCTATTGGCAGCGTTAGAGCAAAGTGCGTTAGCCACCGACGTTGATATTGACACTGTGATCACAGAATCCGGTTCGCAACGCGCCAACAAACGCTTCACGTTAAGCTTTCGTTTAACCGACTATGTCACACCGCAACTCCCTAAGCCCAAAGGAGTGCAGTTATGATCGCACCTTCTGAATGGGATTGGCAAAAACTCCCCAGTGCACCACTCACCACCCGCGCTATCGTTTGGGCGGTGGGCGCGATCGCACTATTGATTCTCGCAGCCTTGATGATTTTGTTGCCCAACCAAGAGGCGCTGGAGGCAGCGACCCAGCGCGAAACACAACTCAAAGCCGAGTATCGGTTGTTGGCCAATCGTGTCGCCGCTCTGCCCGATGTTGAGGCACAAATGCGCGCGTTAAATCAGCAATATGCCACCTTGATTGCCCAATTGCCGGAAGAAGAGGAACTTTCGGGATTACTTGCCGGGGTCAATGAAGTTGGGATCCGTCATCAGTTGCGTTTCAACACACTGAAGTGGCAGTCAAGAAAGCATGGCAGTTGGCTCGATGCTATCCCGATGACGGTTGTGCTGAGCGGTGACTATGCCTCTATCGGTGCATTTAGCGCAGATATTGCCGCCATGACTCGCTTGGTATCGCTGCAAGATTTTGTCCTAACCCGTACTGAAACCGATGACATTCATGCGCCCTTGCTGCTGTCTGTGTCCGCAACCACGTATCGCTATACCGGTGAACGTATTGCTACCGAGAAGGAGGCCTTACAGTGAAGCGTCTTTTGGTATTGTTATTTGGTTTGTGCTTGGTGGGCTGTGATAGATACCACAGTGATATCGAGCGGTTTATGCAACAAACCCAAGCCAGTGCGCAAGTCACGGCGACCCGCATTCCCCCACCGCCGAGTTATCAATCGATAGCTTTTGTCGCCGATCAGCGAGATCCCTTTGTACTGCCAGCTATCAATGTCGGTAGACAGGCTTCAACGGGTGACTGTTGGCAACCCAATTTACAACGGCCGTTAGAGCCGCTCGAACAATTTCCACTGGCAAGCCTTGCCATGAAAGGCAGCTTAACCAAAGGCGCAAAGCAACAAGCCTTAATTGCACGCCCTGATGGCACCATCACTCAAGTCAGTGAAGGTGTGCATTTAGGCGAGAATCGTGGTCGTGTGGTGGCCGTGAATGCACACCAGATCGCGATTGAAGAAGCCCTGCCGGATGGCTTGGGGTGTTGGCAGCTTCGCACCGTCACCTTGTCGATGGAATCAACTTTGCCGTAGTTAGGATACCAATATGATGATACCCCCTTACCTTTCCCGCACGTTGGCGCAAAGCGTTCGCCCAGTCTGGTTCATACTGCTGGTACTGATGTTCAGCCTAGGTTCAGTGCAGGTTGCCGCAAAAAGTATGCTGACTGATATTGCAGTTAAGCGTTTAGATAATGGTGATGCCCAGGTCTCGCTGACGTTTTCCGATGCCGCGGTAACGGCTGACTTTCGTCAGCCCATCCCTCAGCAAGTCACGCTACGCTTGCCGAACGTGCAGCTTAAACAGGCATTACTTGCGGTACTCGATACTCGCAGTCGTCAGACCCCAGTGACTGAGATTGAGTCCTTTCAGGCTCCTGAGAGTGCTCGTATCGTACTGCGTGCTGAGCAGGCGGTGGATTTTGATTATCAGCAGCAAGGAAAGGTGTTGACCATTCGCGTCTCTGCGGCAAAAAAAGCGCCTTCTGCGAAGGCCTTAGCGCAAAAAGGGGCGGCGATCTCGATTAACTTCCAAGACATTCCGGTTCGTACCGTGTTGCAGCTGATTGCTGAACAGAATGATTTTAACCTGGTGACCTCGGACTCGGTACAAGGCAACATCACCATGCGCATTGATGGTGTGCCTTGGCAAGATGTATTGGATGTGATTTTGCGTGTGAAGGGACTGGATAAGCGCCAACGGGGACAAGTGATGCTCGTTGCTCCGAGCGCTGAGCTGATGGCACAAGAAAAGCAAGCACTCGAAATGCGTCAGCAGGCCGATGCCTTACTGCCTCTGACCTCAGAAGTCCTCACGGTGAACTATGCCAAAGCCAGTGATATCGCCGCACTGATTAAAGGCCAAGGCGAAGGGGTCAGCTTACTGTCTCCTCGCGGGGCGGTGTCGCTGGATGAGCGAACCAATGCCTTGATCATTAAGGATAATCAAAAGAATCTAGCCCGCATTCGCACCTTAGTTCGCCACTTGGATGTGCCGGTGAAGCAAGTTGAAATTGAGGCGCGGATTGTCACGGTTGAAGAGGGGTCTGTCGATGAGCTGGGGGTGCGCTGGGGGATTTTAAATCGCAACGGCTCAACCAGTATCGGCTCTTCGATAGAAAGTAACCTGATGTGGGACCGGAATATGTACAATTCCGATGATGAGGCATTAACCGGATCGGGCGATGATTCTCTGCCGGTGGACAATTTTTTGAATGTGAACTTGGCCGCCTCCAACCCTGCTGCGTCAAGTCTGGCCCTGCAAGTGGCTAAATTGGGCAGTGATTTATTGCTCGATCTCGAGTTATCGGCGCTGGAAAGCGAAAACAAAGCAGAAATTGTATCGAGCCCACGCTTAATCACCACCAATAAAAAAGCGGCATATATCGAGCAGGGGACAGAGTTACCTTATCTCGAAGCCTCTTCCAGCGGTGCTGTGGCGGTGTCGTTTAAAAAAGCAGTACTTAGCCTTACCGTGACGCCCCAAATTACCCCAGAGAATGAGTTAGTGCTGGATTTGAAAGTCACCCAAGATATGCCGGAGAAGTCGGTGGTGGCAGGTAAAGGGGAGGCCATGTCGATCAGTACCAAGCGCATTAATACGCAGGTATTGGCGCGGAATGGTGAAACGGTGGTGCTGGGAGGGATCTTCCAACACACCATGATTAACAAAGAAACCAAGGTGCCATTACTCGGGGATATTCCGCTGTTTGGAAATCTGTTCAAACACCGTCTGAAAGATCATGCAAAACGCGAGCTTCTGATCTTTGTGACCCCTAAAATCGTCACAGGGTAGGTTAGGTGTTGCCAAAGGGGCCACTGTCCTGAGATAATTTTTAGTCTGATCACGAATTATCTGTGAGGAATTGGCGCCTCGGGCTTTTCTACATCAAGCCTGCGGGCGGTGTTGTTTTATTTAACCGCGCGTAAAATTGCTTAAAATGGCTGAAAAACGAAATATCTTTTTGGTAGGCCCTATGGGGGCTGGTAAAAGCACAATTGGTCGTCATCTCGCTCAACAACTTCACATGGAATTTTATGATTCTGACTCAGTGATTGAAGATCGAACTGGGGCAGACATTGCATGGGTGTTCGACGTTGAGGGAGAAGAAGGTTTTCGTCAACGTGAAGAGAACGTGATTAACGACCTGACTGAGAAGCAAGGTATCGTGCTAGCGACCGGCGGCGGCTCTATCATGAGTAAAGAAAGCCGTAACCGTCTCTCTGCTCGTGGTGTAGTGGTGTACTTAGAAACCACTATCGAGAAGCAGCTGGCGCGTACACAACGCGATAAAAAACGTCCTTTGCTTCAAACCGATCAACCCCGTGAAGTGTTGGAATCACTCGCGCAAGAGCGCAACCCACTTTATGAAGAAATTGCTGATTATGTGGTGCGTACTGATGATCAAAGCGCCAAAGTGGTCGCGAATCAAATCATCGAGTTGTTAGAGCAGCACTAATCCCAGACACAGGACCCGACCATGGAACGGATAGATGTTCAGTTAGGGGCGCGTAGCTACCCTATCTCTATCGGCGAAGGGCTGCTGGCAGATGCCAGCTTGTTTGAAAACGTACGTTCGCGTCGGGTTGCTGTGATAAGCAACGAGACAGTGATGCCATTGTATGGCGAGAAACTGGTCTCGACGCTTAAGCAGGCAGGGGCACAAGATGTCGCCTGCCTTAGCTTACCCGATGGTGAAGCGTACAAATCGCTAGAAACCTTCAATACTATCAATACCTTCCTACTTGAAAATAACTACAATCGCGATGTGGTGCTGGTGGCACTGGGTGGCGGTGTGATTGGTGATATCGTTGGCTTTGCCAGCGCTTGTTATCAACGCGGGGTAGATTTTATTCAAGTTCCCACCACCTTATTGGCGCAGGTTGACTCGTCAGTTGGCGGGAAAACGGCCATCAATCATCCTTTGGGTAAAAATATGATTGGTGCGTTTTACCAACCCAAAGCGGTGGTGATTGACACTCAGGTACTCAGCACTCTCCCAGATCGAGAGTTTGCGGCGGGAATGGCTGAGGTAATCAAATACGGCATTATCGCCGACGCGCCTTTTTTTGACTGGCTCGATAGCGAAATGGCGGCGTTGACCGCCTTGTCACCCGACGCGTTAAGTTATGCGATTCGGCGCTGCTGTCAAATCAAGGCTGATGTGGTTGCGCAAGATGAAACCGAAGCCGGTGTACGTGCTCTGCTTAATCTGGGCCACACCTTTGGTCATGCGATTGAAGCGGAGATGGGCTACGGCAACTGGTTACATGGTGAAGCGGTTGCAACGGGCACCGTGCTTGCTGCCCACACGGCACAGCGTCATGGTTTGCTGGACGAACAAAGTGTGTCCCGCATCACTGCCTTGCTCGAAAAAGCGCAGCTTCCCGTGCACGTCCCTGCCCAGATGAACTACGATGCTTTTATTAAGCACATGATGCGTGATAAAAAAGTGCTTTCAGGACAGTTGCGTTTGGTACTGCCAACAGCGATCGGCCAAGCGCAAGTGGTTGCAGATGTTCCACATCAGCTGTTAGCGGATGTGATTGATGCCGGTTAACCATTGAATGCATGACAAACACCTTTGATACTTTGGCCTTGGAGCTGGAAAGCCAAACCCAGCTCTTATCACGCCTGCAGTTTCTTACCCGCTTTAGCTCTAACCTTATCCAGGTCACCGGTCCGACTGGCGCGGGTAAAACCTGGCTCAGTGAGCGCTATATGGAGCAATGGGCCGACGCGTCGGTCCACTCCTTACTGGTGTGTCACACGGCACAAAATGATGCACAACGCCGTGCTATTTTGCTTCGTCAAATTGTCAAAGATGGCGTCTTTAATGAGGCCGATCCACTAGTCGATAGCCTGACGATGATGCTAGGCGACAGTGGTTGCGATGCATTAATTGTCATTGATGATGCCCACCGTCTTAGCCCGAATTTATTGTCTGAACTTTGGGCACTGGTTTTACAGGCACAAAACCAAGATCATTGGCGCATCAATGTGGTGCTTTTTGCATTGCCCGGAAAGTTGAACAAGTGGCTTCGTCAGGTGTCATATGGCCAAGGCCAAAAGCCGTTAGAGTTAGAAGTCTCGCCCTTAAATGAGGGGGAGGAAGAAATGTTTATCGATGTGTTGGCAGTGACCCGACGCATTGATGCGACCAAGAAAAAACAATGGCTGGCCAAGCTGGCCAATCAAACCCTCTATCCGGGCATGATAATGGGCAAGGACAATCAGGAGACAGGCACAGTGAGTGACGAGAAGAAAAAGCCCTCGCGTAATAAACCCTTTACCATGCTGGTATTGGCCGTGGTGCTCATGGTCGTGGGTGCTGGTGTGATTTGGTGGTACTTCCCGAGCCAAAGCGATGATCAGTCCTCAGGCATGGTATTGCCAGAAGGGTTAAAGAATCTTGATGACTTACTCCGCGAACAGCAGGGCGAGCCAGAGAGCGCCGTGACTGCTGGCCAAGGCACCGAGAAACGCATGGACCAAAACCCAGCCAGTACTTCAAACCGCACTAGCCAGTCAGGCTCGGTGACTGAGGACACAGTCTCATTGCCAGAAGAGGTTAATGGCGAAGGCTTGACGGTTGGCCGCGGAGATGAAGGCAAACGCGTTGTCGTGCCTGATGATGTGGTCGATGCCATGATTGAAGAGCAGGATGCAGGCGGCGATGGTACTGAGGCCGTTGACGAACCCTTGATCCCTGAACTGGCACAAACACCGCCTACTCCGGCGGCACCAGACAGCCGCCCAGAGCCTGCCGCTCCAAGCCAAACAGCGCAACCGGAAGCTGCATCTCAGCCAGCGTCCGCGAACCAGACCTTGCCATTAGATGCCCAAGCTCTACTGGCGGTGCCTGCGCAGCGCTATGCGTTACAGCTGGCCGCCTTACAATCGCGCCAAGATGCAGTTGATTTGATTGCGAACTATCAACTGGATGGGCGTGTTCAGGTTTATCAAACTCGCCGAAATGGCGGCACTTGGTACATGGTATTACTGGGCGATTATGAGAGTGTCACCGCGGCGCGTCGCGCAGAACTCACGCTGGCCGATAATGTCCGTGCGCTGCAGCCATTCGTGAAATCATTTAGCCAAATTCACCGTGAAATCAATCGTGCAAATGGGCAGTAAAATCCGCTGATTGATGAAACAAAATAAGGTACAATCCGCCCCCTTTCATATCGCGGAGAATGACAAGGGGCAATGAAAAAGCATCGCGCGTTTCTAAAGTGGGCTGGCGGTAAGTATTCGCTGGTCGATGACATTCGCCGTCATCTTCCCGAAGGGGACACGCTGATCGAGCCTTTTGTCGGCGCAGGGTCGGTGTTTTTAAACACCGACTACGACCGCTATATCTTGGCTGATATTAATCCCGACTTGATTAATCTCTATAACATTATCAAACAAACCCCAGCACGGTTTGTCGATGATGCACGCGCCTTTTTCTGTCAAGACTACAATCAAAAAGCGCAATATTTGCAAGTGCGGGAAGACTTTAATGCCACGCAAGATCCGTATCTTCGCTCGCTCTATTTCTTGTACATGAATCGTCACGGCTTCAATGGCCTGTGCCGTTACAACAAAAAAGGCGGATTTAATGTTCCCTTTGGGTCTTACAAGAAACCGTACTTTCCTGAAAAAGAGCTGTTCTTTTTTGCTGAAAAAGCACAACGGGCAGAGTTTGTGTGTGAAGGGTATGCGGAAAGTTTTGCTCGCGCGAAGCTGGGCGACGTGGTGTATTGCGATCCTCCTTATGCGCCTTTAACCGCAACGGCGAATTTTACCACCTATGCCACCAACGGCTTTACGCTGGATGACCAAGCGTTATTGGCYGAGCATGCAGAGCAGGCAGCGATGGCGGGTGGGATCCCGGTTCTTATTTCAAACCACGACACCCCTTATACCCGCCGTTTATATCGTGGTGCGACCTTCAACGTGGTACGAGTCAAACGCACCATTAGCCGCAATGGGAATGGGCGTAATAAAGTGGATGAGCTGTTGGCACTGTTTGCACCCCAACCCTAACTGAAAAGCGGCATTAGGTAATCATGCCGACAATGGCAAGCAAAGTTGCGACAAATACACCAATCATCACCACGCCTATCACGATGTATGCAGCGGGTGAGTCTTGAGCAAAATCGCGTTGGCGGTTTTGCTCTGACTGCACACCAAAAAGCGCGGCAATCACACTTTTGATGACGTCCCAAACGCCTAATTTTGTTGTCATGATGCCTCCTTTTTTGTCGCTCTTATCCAACCCTAGTTGGGGGTATGTATTTTGTCAGCTGTTCAGGTAGAAAAGCGGGATCGAATAAGACAGCGCGAGCGAGATCGGGTAGAATTGCGGCGACTTTTTGGCAAGTGAGGCGACAACTATGACGGATTTTTTGATCGCGCCATCGATTTTATCAGCAGATTTTGCGCGCTTGGGCGAGGATGTAGAAAAGGTACTCGCCGCGGGTGCAGATGTGATCCACTTTGATGTAATGGATAACCATTACGTGCCTAATCTCACCTTTGGCGCGCCGATTTGTCAGGCGCTGCGCGATTACGGCATTACCGCCCCGATTGACGTGCACCTCATGGTTAAGCCGGTTGACCGCATTATTCCCGACTTCGCCAAAGCTGGCGCCGATATGATAACCTTCCATGCTGAAGCCAGTGACCATATCGATCGCACCTTACAATTGATTAAAGATCACGGCATGAAAGCCGGGCTGGTATTTAATCCCGCCACACCACTGCATTATCTTGATTACGTGATGGACAAACTCGACATGATTTTGTTGATGTCCGTAAATCCCGGTTTTGGTGGCCAATCGTTTATTCCAAGCACCTTGGATAAACTGCGTGACGTGCGCGCACGTATTGATGCCAGCGGTCGAGACATTCGACTGGAAATTGATGGCGGTGTGAAAGCTGACAATATCGCCGAGATTGCCCAAGCAGGGGCAGATATGTTTGTTGCCGGTTCTGCGATTTTTGGGCAACCCGACTATAAAGCGGCGATTGATGAGATGCGCACCGCGCTTGCAACTGTAAATAGGTAAGTAGTATGAGCCTTCGTTATATTGCCTTCGACCTCGATGGTACCTTGGTCGACAGCGTACCGGACTTAACTCAAGCGTTACAGATGATGCTGGCCGACTTGGACATGCCCACCGTGACGGTGGAACAAGTTACAGGTTGGATTGGTAATGGTGCCGATATTATGATCCGTCGTGCGCTGTCGCGTCGTCATGATTTTGCCACTGACTTGGATGCCGATTTGGTCGCTCGTGCCCGCGAGCGTTTTAACTTCCACTACGAAAATAACGGCCATGAAAAAACCGTGCTGTATCCGGGCGTGAAAGACACCTTGGTCGCGCTGCATCAGCAAGGTTATCAACTGGGTGTGGTGACAAACAAACCTGTGGCATTTGTGCCCGCCATCCTAGAAGACTTAGGATTAGCCGCCTTGTTTACGGATGTGTTGGGAGGCGATAGCTTACCGACCAACAAGCCAAACCCAGAAGGGTTGCACCATTTGCGAGACAAGCATGGCTTAACCAATGCACAAATGTTGATGGTCGGCGATTCAAAAAATGACATTTTGGCAGCCCAGAATGCAGGCATCGCTTCTGTCGGGTTAACCTATGGCTACAACTACGGTGAACCGATTAGCGATAGCCGTCCTGACTATGTGCTGGATTCATTCAGTGAGCTACAAGCCGTGGTCGCCAGCCATCAAGCATAACGATTATATAGCAACATAACTACCGCCCGGTTGGGCAACGCGTAAAGGAACCTAATCATCATGAGTCAATCTTCAAAACCCATTGTACTGAGTGGTGTGCAGCCCTCGGGTGAACTAAGTATCGGTAACTATCTAGGCGCGCTGCGTCAGTGGGAACAGATGCAAGATGATTATGACTGCCAATACTGTGTGGTGGATTTGCATGCGATTACCGTTCATCAAGATGCGGATGCGTTACGCGAAGCAACCTTGGATGCGCTGGCGTTGTGCTTGGCGGTGGGCGTGAGCCCCGAGAAAAGTAACTTGTTTGTACAATCGCACGTGCCAGAGCATGCGCAATTGGGCTGGGTATTGAACTGTTACACCCAAATGGGTGAGCTGAACCGCATGACTCAGTTTAAAGATAAATCGCAGCGTCATGCTGAGAATATCAACGCCGGTCTATTTGGGTATCCAGTGCTGATGGCGGCAGATATTTTGCTGTATCAAACCAATCAAGTGCCTGTAGGTAATGATCAGAAGCAGCATCTAGAACTTGCCCGTGACATTGCCACGCGCTTTAACAACCGTTACGGCGATGTCTTTACCATGCCTGAGCCTTACATTCCTGATGTGAATGCACGGGTGATGAGCCTGCAAGATCCGACCAAGAAAATGTCGAAGTCGGATGATAACCGTAATAACGTGATTGGTTTGCTCGAAGATCCCAAAGCCATTGCCAAGAAAATCAAACGTGCGGTTACCGACTCGGAAGAGCCACCGCGTGTCCATTTTGATATCGAGCAAAAGCCAGGTGTCTCTAACTTGCTTGGTTTGCTGTCCGGGGCGACCGGTGAGTCAATTGCCGCACTAGAAAAAGCCTACGAAGGCAAAATGTATGGCCATCTGAAAAAGGATACTGCTGAAGCGGTGGTGGCGATGCTCGAGCCTCTCCAAGCGCGTTATCATGAGTACCGCGCTGACCGTGCACTGCTCGACAGTGTGATGCAAAAAGGTGCTGAGCATGCATCGGCACGCGCACAGCAAACCTTGCGTAAAGTGTATGACGCCGTGGGGTTTGTTCCACGCGTGTAGCACACGAATATGACGGTATAAAAAAGCAGCGGCCGATTCCGCTGCTTTTTTGATCAGACCGGAACCCAACTCTCACTTCTTATAAGTCCATCAATAGTAACTGTTTCTGATGCGAGCTAAATCACGCCATTCTATGTATCCATCGTTAATAATGCGCGCGAAATTCGAGTAATCACTCAAACTACGTGAAGGAACAGGTATGAAAAAGCCACTGATGTGGTCGCCGCTAGCATTGATGATGGCGGGACTCGCCATGCCCGCGGCCGCCAAAGCCCCCCTCGAGCAAACCTACCAGTGCGGTATGACGCCCACAACGCCCATTTATGCGATCCAAGGTGACGGTGAGCGCAGCCCATTGGTCCCGGCGGGCAAATACAGCTCCGATAAAACCTATGCGGTACAAGGTGTGGTCACTGCGGTGACCCAAGGCCTTTATAAAGGGGTTTGGATTCAAGATCCTCAAGGGGATGGCAATCGCGCCACGTCCGATGGCTTGTTTGTGTACTTGCGGGACGCTGATGCTCTCAATTTGCAGCCCGGTGACACCTTATGTGCCAGTGGTAAGGTCAAAGAGTATTATGGTCATACGCAATTGGGTGTGACCGATAATCAAGTGGCTAAGGGCCCGTATTATGGTCCGTTGGCTCCGACTGCCATTCGTGTGGATCACGGTGAGTCGTTAAAGGATGCACTTGAGCGTTACGAAGGCATGTATGTGACCATGGACGCGGACAGTGAGCTGGTGATCACCCGTAATTTTGGCTTTGACTACGACGCGTTTCGCAACAATATGGTGTTAACGCACCGCACCCCTTTATTTAAACCCACGCAACTTTATCCAGCGTTAACCGACGAAGCGAAAGCGCTTGCGGCGAACAATGCGGCGAATCAGCTTTATATCGAAAGTGATCAAAAAGCCAAAGACGGACAAATTCCCTATTTTCCGGGACTTGACGCTGAGCAAGGCTATCTGCGTATTGGCGATCGTATTGAGCATTTGTCTGGCGTGATGGGCTTTAGCTACGATCAGTACCGTTTAGTGGCGACCAACACCATTACCGCCGGTGACATTGTGCACCGTCACGATCGTCAAGATGCCCCCGCGACGGTACCGAATACCGACATTAAAGTGGCCAGCTTTAACGTACTCAACTATTTCACCAGTGCCAGCGCCATTGGTGGCCCCTTAAATGTCACCTGTAAAGATCGCGACCATGCGGACGCCAAGCGTGGTTGCAACCGAGGCGCTAAAACCGCCGCTGAGTTTGAGCTCCAACGTACCAAGATTGTCAATGCCCTCCGCGCGATGGATGCTGATATCGTTGGCTTGATGGAGCTTGAAAACAATGGGTTTGAAGCTGGAAGCGCCATTGCCGATTTGGTGAGCCATCTCAACGCAGAGTTTGCGGATCCTGCGGATCATTATCAGTTTGTTGAACCCAGTGATGCGGTGAAAAATCAGGGCGCGTTTTTTGGCTCTGATGCGATCATGGTCGGCATGATTTACCGCCCTGCAAAAGTCTCGTTAGCCGGTGACGCACAAGCGGTTGCTATGCCCGAACAGCATATAAGTGGTGAAAACCCTGAGGGCGAAACGCGTGAGCTTAATAAGTATCAACGCGACAGCTTGCTGCAAGCGTTTAGCATTAATGGCGAGCCGTTACATATTGTGGTTAACCACTTTAAGTCGAAAGGATCAGGCTGTTATGAAGATTGGATCGCGGGTGAGTTCGAGACGGATACAGCAGATTTACAAGGACATTGTAATGCCTTCCGTGTTTCGGCGGCGGTGACACTACGCGATCGTCTGCAGCAGCTGGATGGAGACGTATTGATCCTTGGCGATCTCAATGCGTACGCGAAAGAAGATCCGGTCCGTGTATTAACCGACTACCAACGTCAGCCTAACCAGCGCGATATCATGACAGCCGCAGGAACGGAAATTCGCGGTGTACCTATGCATCCGACCGCACAAGCGGTAGAGAAAGGCCTGGGCTATATCAACCTCGCCACGGCGCGATTGGGTGATAAAGCCTATTCCTACTCGTACTCGGGTGAGTTGGGGAGTCTCGACCACGCCATCGCCAGCGCTAGCTTGGCGGAAAAAGTTGTCGGTGTGGAAGACTGGCACATCAACTCGATCGAAAGCACCTTGTTTGAATACGGTCGTCGTTACACTGGGGATTTGGTGAAATCGACCAACCCGTTCTCTTCGTCAGATCACGACCCTGTAATTGTGTCTTTGGCGTATCCGGATCCGGTTGTTCCTGTATCGGTTACCATTAATAACCGCAGTATTTTGCCGATTATTCCGATGCTGAATGGACAAAAAAGTCCTGATCACGCTTGGATGAAATGGCGCTCACAGCGCACCTTTGATACGCAAAGCCCATTGGTACAAAAGCTGAAGCTTAATAAAGATGATCGTATCGAGGTCACTGTGAAAGCGCTGGGTTTGATCCCCGTCTATTGTGGCAGTGCGCCGGCGAGTCAGCCCATGTCGGTCCGTTACACCGGCTTCCGTTGCCAACTACGTTAATTTAATCACTGCGGGCAGTGGCAACACCGCCCGCGGATGACGCTTGTCAGGCACTGTGTTAGCATCATTCCGGTTTTCAATCGGATGGCGCAGCACAGTGCTTCTTATCATCGATAATTACGACTCCTTTACCTACAACCTCTATCAGTACTTTTGCCAACTAGGCGTGGACGTGTGTGTTAAACGCAATGACGAGTTGGCTATCGCAGACATTGAGGCGATGGAGCCCTCCCATTTAGTGATCTCTCCTGGTCCTTGTACGCCGAATGAGGCGGGGATTTCTCTCGAGGTCATTCGCCATTTTGCCGGACAGATACCGATTTTAGGCGTATGTCTTGGCCATCAGTCCATTGCACAGGTCTTTGGTGCGTCGGTGATCCGCGCCAATGCGGTGATGCACGGTAAGACGTCGTTGGTCGAACATGATCATCAAGGGGTATTTAACCGCTTACCCAGTCCGTTTACCGTCACGCGGTATCACTCGTTGGTGGTTGACCCGCAAACCCTGCCTGATTGTTTGACCGTGACAGCGACCACCACTGAGCCCGATGGTCGCCAAATCATTATGGGATTGAAGCACCGAACCCTGCCAATTGAGGGGGTACAATTCCATCCGGAGAGCATTTTGACTGAACACGGTCATGACTTACTAGCGAATTTCTTACAGCAATAGTTACAAAAAATAGCGATCTTTATCACTATTTTCACATTTCGTTTTTTCTGACGTGATTATCAGTGGCTGCAACCTTATGCAGCCATCACCGTCATCCCGCACCACTCATGCCTTACAGGCATCTCAGCCTTGCTGATTAGGCGCTTCTTTCGCCTCACACTTTGTGCATAACTATATCTCTAATTTGCATGGTATTTGTTAT
The DNA here is from genome assembly GCF_001996085.1 of Salinivibrio sp. PR5. Taxonomy (NCBI): domain Bacteria; kingdom Pseudomonadati; phylum Pseudomonadota; class Gammaproteobacteria; order Vibrionales; family Vibrionaceae; genus Salinivibrio; species Salinivibrio sp. PR5. The sequence goes on along the minus strand of NZ_MUFK01000005.1, from coordinate 87,052 downwards.
TCTGCTGAAAAGAAAAAATAATCTGCTATTGCCGCGGTTAAAAGAATGTAAATACTATGCGTCATGGAAAAAACACAGAAGGATTGAGTGATGACGATGGACAACAAAGTAGAACGTAAACTCTTTGATGAAGTGATGGTACCTTGCTACAACCCGATGCCCATGATCCCAGATCACGGCAAAGGCTCCCGCATTTGGGACCAAGAAGGGCAAGAGTACGTCGACTTTGCGGGTGGGATTGCGGTGAGCTGTTTGGGCCATTGTCATCCCGTCATGGTGGATGCGTTGACTGAGCAAGCTCAAAAGCTTTGGCACTTAAGCAACGTCATGACGAATGCACCCGCATTGCGTCTCGCAAAGCGCCTCACTGAGCTGTCATTTGCGGATCGTGTTTTCTACGCAAACTCTGGCGCCGAAGCGAACGAAGCAGCGCTAAAGTTGGCGCGACGCTGGGCAAAAGAAGAACACGGCGAGCACAAAAGCGAAATCATTGCGTTTAGCAAAGGCTTCCATGGTCGTACCTTCTTCACGGTCACCGTGGGCGGTCAACCTGCTTATTCTGACGGTTTTGGTCCTAAGCCGGGTGATATTACCCACCTGCCATACAATGACTTAGCAGCGCTGGCTGATCATATCTCCGATCGCACTTGTGCGGTGATGATGGAGCCACTGCAAGGTGAAGGCGGCATTATTCCTCCAGAGCCGGGTTTCTTGGAAGGTGTACGTGAACTGTGTGACAAACACAATGCCTTGCTGATCTTCGATGAAGTGCAAACCGGTAACGGCCGTACGGGCACCTTCTATGCGTATCAACAATCGGGCGTCGCTCCCGATATCTTAGCCACCGCTAAATCACTGGGTGGGGGGATCCCGATCGGTGCCATGTTGACCACCGAAGCCCTGGCGGCACACATGAAACCGGGGACGCATGGCTCAACTTATGGCGGTAACCCCTTGGCATGTGCGGTCGCAGAAGCGGTGGTGGACGAAGTGACCAAACCCGAGGTTCTTGACGGTGTCATTGAGCGCGAACAGTGGTTCCGCGATGGCCTAGAAGCAATCAACGATAAATACGGCATCTTCAGTGAAGTGCGCGGTAAAGGTTTGTTGCTTGGCGCGGCACTCAACAAGGAGTGGGAAGGGCGTGCGCGTGACATCTTAGTGGCGGCCGGTGAGGAAGGCTTACTGGTACTGGTCGCGGGCCCGAATGTGGTGCGTTTCACCCCATCATTGGTGATTACCAAAGCGGATATTGAAGAAGGTATGGCGCGCCTTGATCGTGCTATTGCGAAGGTCGTTGCTGCATAAGGCGGCCTTTACACTCGGAGGGATTTGAGATGTTAGTTATTCGGCCTATCCGTGCGTCAGATTTTGATGCACTGATGTTGTGTGCGGAAGAGTCCGGTCATGGATTTACCTCATTGCCGGTTGATGCCGATTTGCTACAAGGACGTATCAACAATTCGCTAGAAAGCTTCGCCAAGCACGTCACTAGCCCTGGCATGGAAGGCTACCTGATGGTGGCCGAAGATACCGAAACAGGTGAGGTTGCGGGCACCACGGGGATCGAGGCGGCAATCGGCCTCGATAGCCCCTTTTATAGTTATCACTTAACTAAAGTGGTGCACTCATCGCGCAAGCTCAATGTCCATAACATTGTTGAAGTGCTGACGTTTGGTAACAACTACACCGGAGCGACGGAAATTTGCACCCTGTTTTTGCGTCCTGAGTTTCGAGGTGGCCTCAACGGTAAACTGCTTTCTAAGTGTCGCTTCTTGATGCTCGCTGAGTTTCCTGAGCGCTTTGCGGATGTGATTTTTGCCGAAATGCGTGGCGTGTCTGATGATGATGGCAATTCGCCGTTCTGGCAGTGGCTTAAGGACAACTTCTTTTCGATTGACTTTACTTTGGCCGATTACCTAACCGGTATCGGTGCGAAAGGGTTTATTGCCGACTTAATGCCTAAGTTGCCGATTTACGTCAGTCTGTTGAGTGAAGAAGCGCGTGCTGTGATTGGACAGGTGCACCCGAAAACACGGCCGGCACTGCGTCTGTTGGAGAAAGAAGGCTTTTCGTGTCGAGGATATGTGGACATCTTTGATGCCGGGCCAACGGTCGAGTGTTTGCGCCACAATATCGAATCGGTCCGCCATTCATTTAATGCGACGGCTAGCGTGCGTGAGCATAGCAGTGCTCAGCACTACTTAATTTCGAATACCGATTTTGCGGGCTTCCGCGCGACTGCGGCGAAAGCGGCACTTGATCCGGAAACTAATCATGTCGTGATTGCGCCAGAGGTTGCCGAAGCGCTGCAAGTTAAAGACGGCGATCGACTCCGTTTGATCGCGATGGAGGAGTAAGGATGACACATCAAACCGCAGGCCATTTGATCAATGGTGAATGGACGCCGGGTGAAGGCGACGTCATGACCTCGCTAAACCCTTTTGATAGTCGTTGTATCTGGCAAGGCAATGAAGCCACGAAAGTGCAGGTTGAACAAGCGGTAAGCGCGGCACGACAAGCCTTTCTTACTTGGCGTAATACCGATTTTGCCGAGCGCCAAGCCTTGGTGGAACGCTTCGCTGAAATTGTGAAAGCCAATACCGACGATTTGGCCCGTACCATCGCTGAAGAAACCGGTAAGCCGTTTTGGGAAACCAAAACTGAAGTGGGCGCCATGGTGGGTAAAATTGCCATTTCGCTACGCGCTTACCACGAACGTACAGGTTCGCGGGAAAAAGACGTCAATGGCACGCAAGCTGTACTGCGTCATCGTCCTCTTGGTGTGATGGCAGTGTTTGGGCCGTACAATTTCCCCGGTCACTTGCCTAATGGCCACATTGTCCCAGCACTATTGGCTGGAAACAGTGTGGTTTTCAAGCCGTCTGAACTGACGCCTAAAGTGGCTGAACAAACCCTTGGCTACTGGTTAGACGCTGGTCTACCTGCTGGGCTGATTAACTTGGTGCAAGGGGGCCGTGATACCGGCGAAGCGTTAGCACAAGCGCGAGGTATTGATGGCCTTCTATTTACCGGGAGCGCCAACACCGGACACATCCTCCATCGCCAGTTTGCCGGCCAACCGGACAAAATGCTGGCACTGGAAATGGGGGGCAATAACCCACTGGTTATCAGTGATAAACACAGTGGTGTGGACGCCACGGTTTATACCATTATTCAATCGGCTTACCTCAGTGCCGGTCAGCGTTGTACGTGTGCACGTCGTCTGCTTCTTCCTAAAGGGGAGGAGGGTGACAAGATCTTGGCGCGCTTGGCAGCGTGGACTAAAACGATCCGTGTGGGCGGGCAATTCGATGATCCGGCGCCCTTTATGGGCGCACAGATCTCTGTGGCGGCAGCTGAAGGGATCTTAGCCACTCAGCAAAAACTGATCGATCTCGGTGGCAAGCCAGTCGTCGCTTGTGAACATCGCCATGATGCCGTGATCTCGCCGGGGATCATTGATGTTAGCGGGATCGCCGAGTTACCCGATGAAGAATACTTCGGTCCTTTATTGCAGGTGCAGCGTTACACCGATATGGCCGATGCATTGACGAAAGCGAATGATACCCGCTACGGCTTATCGGCAGGCCTTATCAGTGACGACGATGGTGAGTGGCAATACTTCCTTGACCATATTCGCGCCGGTATTGTAAACCGTAACCGTCAATTGACCGGTGCCAGTGGGGATGCACCATTTGGTGGTCCGGGCGCGTCGGGTAACCTGCGTCCAAGTGCTTATTATGCCGCCGATTATTGTGCCTACCCTATGGCATCGATGGAAGGCGAGCAGGTCACCTTGCCCGAGAGCTTTGCGCCGGGGATCACGCCTCTTGATTAAGGAGAATAACATGGATAGTTGCCAAGCGTTATTTGACAGATTGTGGCAAGACTACACACAGCGTCTTTGCCCTTCTGCGCAGAAAGTGCATGGGTTGCTCGAAGAAGGCCAACCCCTGATCAATGATCACATTGCACTGCGCACCTTTGCACTGCCTAATGTAGGGCTGGACAAGCTTGCCCGTCCTTTTATTGCGTTGGGCTATGAACCGAAAGGTGAGTACACCTTTGAAGCGAAGAAGCTCAACGCACGTCACTACGAGCATCCCGACCCTTTGATGCCGAAAGTGTTTATTAGTGAATTGATGGTCGGCCAATGCTCGACAAGATTGCAATCTATCGTGCGCGACTTAGTGGCGAATGTGGATGATGATGCGCTGAAAGGGAGCGATTTTCTTCATCAAGGACGTTTGTGGGAGTTGGATTGGCAAACCTACAAGACGTTAGCGGATGAAAGTGAATATGCAGCTTGGGTGGCAGCGCATGGCTATGGGGCGAACCACTTTACCGTCAGCGTGAATCAGCTGAACAACCATGATAGCTGTCAAGCGGTCAACGATACCTTGCGCCAAAATGGGTTTACCATTAACGAATCTGGCGGGGAGGTCAAAGGGGATGCATCAGTCTTTTTGGAGCAATCCTCGACGATGGCTGATCGCGTGCCGGTGCAATTTAGCGATGCACGCCATGATATTCCGGGGGGGTTCTACGAGTTTGCGAAACGGTATCCGCTTCCGGACGGTGAACTTTATCAAGGTTTTGTCGCCGCCTCGGCTGATAAAATCTTTGAAAGTACGCATCAATAGTGGCGAGAGAAGAAAAGGAGAGCGATGCTCTCCTTTTTTGGGTGGCTGTGTTTAGCGACTTTCAATATCGAGCCAGAATTTATCGTCAATCGCCTGAGTTTCATTACTCAGATGTGGGTTGTCGACGCGAATAAAGGTGCGCTCACCAATATTGGCTTTCTCAAAGGTCTCTTTTACCAGAGGCGCATTCTCAAAAAATTCGATGAAGGATCCGTCTTGATAGGCGGCCGCAAAGGCATCATTGAGCATGGTCGCCACCTCTGGGTTTTGGGGCGATACAAACAAGAACATCGGGAAGCGATAGATCAGCATTAAGTGCGGATCGACCAACAGATTTGCATATTGAGGTCGCTCTGCCAGCTCGCTAAAAGGCTCAATCAAAGCACGCGGGAAGAGGTCAGCCCGTCCGGTATCGACGGCTTTAAAGATATTCTCAAAGCTTGATATTTCTCGAACCCGAAATCCCGCCGACTGCAAGACCTTCACATCCGCCCAGCCTTGCCCTTGGATCATGGTCAGATTATTGAGCCCTGCTTGGTCACTGATTTGTGCAAGCTTGGGTTCGGTGGCTTGATTGGTAATGAACAAGCGATGGCCTAATAGACCCCGAAAAACTGGATAACGGATGGGAAGTAATTCTGACTCAAGGGTACGGTCGGCCCCGAGCCAATCTACCGTCAGTCGTCCTTGTTTCAGCATTTCTACTTTACGAGACTGAGAGCCAATTTGGCCTTGAAAGGGCTGTAACGTGACAGACTTACCCGATTTTTCCGCTAAAAACTCAATCAAGTCGATAGCGTATAAATCGAGGGCAGAGCCAGCCCGTGGTTCTGGGTGGACAATGGTGATATTCGCCGCAGCAGTTGAAGAAACCGCCGCGAGTAGCAATGCAGCAAGGGTGTGACGTAAGCTTCTCATAAACGACATCCTGTTAATCAGTTGTTAGATGGGTCGTTTTTGAAGTGTAGAACTTAGGTAATGAGTTTCCAGTCAATAAAAATAAAAAACCGACGCAAAAGCGCCGGTTTTATCGCAACACGCGAGGATTAGCGTGTGCCGTAAACCACAATGGTTTTACCGTGAGCTGAGATAAGATTCTGCTCTTCCAGCATTTTAAGGATACGCCCAACCGTCTCACGCGAACAGCCAACAATTTGACCGATTTCCTGACGCGTGATCTTGATTTGCATGCCGTCAGGGTGAGTCATGGCGTCAGGTTGCTTCGCCAAGTTCAGTAGGGTTTGTGCAATGCGGCCGGTCACGTCCAGGAAGGCAAGGTCTCCCACTTTCTGGCTGGTCACTTGCAGGCGACGCGCCATCTGAGAGGAGAGACGCATCAAAATGTCTGGGTTAACTTGGATCAGCTGGCGGAATTTCTTGAATGAAATTTCTGCCACTTCGCAAGGTGATTTCGCACGTACCCATGCGGTGCGCTCTTGGTCCTCTTCGAACAGACCAAGTTCGCCGATGAAGTCACCTTGGTTAAGGTAAGACAGGATCATCTCCTTGCCTTCTTCATCTTTGATTAGTACGGCCACAGAACCTTTCACGATGTAGTACAAGGTCTCCGCCTTTTCCCCTGCATGGATCAGAGTACTTTTGGACGGGTACTTGTGAATATGACAATGTGAAAGGAACCACTCGAGTGTAGGGTCTGTTTGAGGTTTTCCTGGAACCATATAACTTATTTCCTCTGCATGTGTTGCCCGGCAACGACGTCCTGTCTTTGTCTGAATGGAAACCCATCAGTCCAATGCACAGAATACGAGGTCTTGGCGCAGGCTACAAGCTCACTGTATGTTAACAAGAGTGTATCTTTTTTCTATCTGGATTTCTTGATTTTGATCTAAGCCAACCGCCTAAAAATTCGGCAAAAATGTGGCTAAGATCACGACCTGAGAAGTAATACACGTTAAGTGCGCTACGGCGCTTAACCTATCTTGCCTTTCTCAATCAACTGTTGGATCAAGGGGCGAATAATCAGCTCCATCGCAAATCCCATTTTACCGCCGGGCACGACCAGCGTGTTGTGCCGAGACATAAAGGCGCCACTGATCATTTGCAGTAAATAAGGAAAATCGACGTTCTTCATGCCACGAAAGCGGATCACGACAAAACTTTCGTCGAGTGACGGGATCCCTTTTGCATTCAGCGGGTTAGATGTATCTACGGTTGGGACGCGTTGGAAGTTAATATGCGTGCGAGAAAACTGCGGCGTAATATAGTGCAAGTAATCGTCCATGGAACGCACAATGGAGTCCGTAACGGCCTCGCGGGAATGGCCGCGGTCGCGCGTATCGCGGACAAACTTTTGAATCCACTCCAAGTTAACGATAGGCACCATGCCGATCAGTAAATCAACATGTTGGGCGACATTGACGTCACCATCCACCACTCCGCCATGCAAGCCTTCATAAAATAATACGTCGGTATTTTCAGGCAGATCTTGCCAGGGAGTGAAGGTGCCCGGCATTTGATTATAAGGCACGGCTTCATCAAAGGTGTGTAGATAACGACGATACTTGCCGGTGCCTTGTTCGCCATATTCTTTAAAAAATTGCTCAAGGCGTGGGAAGTCGTTGGCCGTGGGGCCAAAGTAGCTAATATGACGACCTTGTTCACGTGCTTTACGGATCTCAACATCCATCTCTGGCCGCGTGAAGCGGTGAAAGCTATCGCCCTCTAACCAAGAGGCTTTGATGTTCATCATATTGAACATCTTGCGAAACGCTTCGGAGGTCGTGGTTGTGCCTGCGCCAGATGAACCGGTCACAGCGATGATTGGGTGTTTAGCCGACATGACGAGCCCTGTCATTGATCAGTCTGAATTTACACCGCAGCCCACAATGGGAGGCGGTGTTACGGTCTGAGATCGCGCTGACGACGAATATCCACTGTCTCATGCAGCTCAGAGTATACAATCACGGCATCGCCGGATTTTAATTGTTCGCGCACTTGTTCAACTTTCTCAGCAAAGCTGACTTCCTGCTCACCGTAATCTGTCCCTTCCCGCAACACAAAGTGCTCAATTAAATTGGTCAAGGTTTCGGCTGGCACAGATTGCCATGGAACCATCATACTACATCACCTTTTGCTGACACCTAGATGGCACGGACGCCATCTCCGTGCTTAGGTTGTGAATTAGCTCCCATTTTACCGAATTATGCGCGTAGGTGCAGTGTATCTATGTCGATTCAGTCACAATTTATCGTGACGAATAGGGGCATCAGGTGTCGAGTTGCTCAGCTATCCACGCGGGCACTGCCTCTTCCAACCATAAACGCGGTGCACGCCAACGGCCAGTGACAAACCCAACATGTCCGCCATGGTCAGTGAGTTGATAGCGTATATTGGCCGGTAATGGCGTGGTTGGGATCACCGCGTCGGTCATAAAAGGATCGTCTTTGGCATGAATGATGGTCAAAGGGGTGCGGATCGCAGGCAACACGGATAGGCCACTGCATTGCTGGTAGTAATGATGTGCGTCCTCAAATCCATGCAGTGGTGCGGTGACGGTTTGGTCAAACTCGAATAAGGTCGCAATACGGGGCTGCTCGCCAGCTTGCCAACGACCCACTTGGGCGTGCCGCGTAAGCTTATCTGACAGGGTTTGCCGCATCGATCGGAGCAGATACGCTTGGTAGACACGTGAGAATCCTTGCTGAATGCGTAACGAGCAGGCGGCAAGGTCTAAGGGGGGTGACACTGCGCAGCCACTGGAGACGATCGGATCGTCCGCATACTCTGCCAAATAGCGCACCAGCATGTTGCCGCCTAGCGATACGCCCACAGCATGAATGGGATGCTGAGGATAACGCATGCGTAATGTGGTCAGAAAATAGCGTGCGTCTTGTGTCTCGCCTGAGTGATAAGTGCGCGGGACGCGGTTTAAGCGGCCACTGCAACTGCGAAAGTGCATCACCACACCGCACCAGCCTCGGCGCTGAAAAGCAGCCAGTAACCCATTAGCGTATGGGCTATGAAAGCTGCCAGCAAGGCCATGAAAAAGCACCACTATCGGTTGACCGGGCTTAGGTGTCTGCGTCCAAGCGAGATCGACAAAATCACCATCCGGTAAATCCAGCTGTTGCCACAAAGGAGAGAGCACGGGTTGACGCCGTATCAGCCGTGGCATGATGGTTTGTAGGTGTGGATTACGGGCGCTGGGAATCGGTTCAAAGGGCGTCATCGGCGTCTCCTCGCTCATCGTCTTTGATCACACTGGCGCGCAGGGCGGGGTAGAGCGATTTGGCCGAGGGCGAGAGCTGACGGCAATAATACGCCAACGGCGAGGGTGATTCGGTCAGCCATGTTTGTTGATTCAAGGCGTGGATGAGGTCTTGTTGCTGGAACTTCTCGAGGCTGAGCTCGAAATTCAGCATTTTTTTATATTGTCCCGCACCAACGCGCGGTTTGATATCGCGACGCAGGTTGCGGTAGGCAATCAGCAAATGCTCAGAGCGGCTGAGCGATTGTTTAAGTTGGCTGAGGCTCTCTGGGGCAAGGCCATAGCCATGGCTTTCCAACCAAGCCAGCAACAAGGCAAGGTTGACGTTGCCCTGATGCTGATCTTGCAATTTAAGACACGCCTGTTTGACGTCTTGCTTGCCGTAGTGTTGCAAACAAAACTGCCACAGATCGGCTGCATTCGCTTTGCCGGGAATTAGGCTTGATTGAATGCCGCCTCCATGGCTTCCAGTTCTTCCTGTCGCTCCATCCATTCTTGCTCTACCTCTTCCAGCGCTGATTTGGCATCAGCCTGGCGTTGTAATTGTTCCGCGAGTTGGGCTTTTTGGTCTGCGCTATAAATTGTTGGGTCGGCCAGTTTGGTCTCTGCATCGGCAATAATGGCAGAGAGCTGTTCGATTTTTGTGTCTAGGCTGTCAATTTTTTTACGAAGTGGCGCGGTTTTTTGGCGAAGTTCGGCCTCGCGACGCTTTTGTGCCTTACGATCGACCTGACGTTGCTGGGGGGCGGCTTTGTCATCGGCGTTTTGTTTTTTACTTTCCGCACGGTCGGCACGCTGTTGCTCGCCAAGCCAGCGATGGTAGTCGTGTAAGTCACCGTCAAAGGGTTGCACCGCGCCGTTGTCGACAAGATAAAGATCGTCGGTGGTCGCGCGCAGCAAAAAGCGATCATGGCTGACGATCACCATCGCCCCTTCAAACGATTGTAGGGCAAGCGTCAAGGCTTGGCGCATGTCTAAATCAAGGTGGTTAGTCGGTTCGTCAAGCAACAGCAGGTTAGGCTTTTGCCACACCAATAACGCTAATACCAAGCGTGCCTTCTCGCCTCCCGAAAAGGGACCAATGGTCTCAAGCGCTTTATCCCCCTGAAAGCCAAAGCGCCCTAAGAAGTCACGTAGCGTTTGCTCGGCTGTGGTGGGCGCAAGGCGATTCATATGTTGCAGTGGGGTTTCGTCAATGCGCAAGGTATCGAGTTGATGCTGCGCAAAATAGCCAATTTTTACTCCTTGGGAGTAACTGAGCTCACCGGCCATGGCTGGTAAGGTGCCAGCAAGGAGTTTGATCAGCGTAGACTTACCCGCACCATTGCGGCCCAACAAACCAATACGCGCGCCTGGGACTAGATTGAGGCGGATGTTTTCCACAATCGGCGTCTTGTCGTACCCCGCTGCGACCTTGTCCATCATCAAGATAGGATTTGGGAGCGCATCTGGGGTGAAGAAGGTAAAGCTAAACGGATTATCGTATTGCGCTGGCAACACCTTTTCCATCCGCTCCAGTGCCTTAATCCGGCTTTGCGCTTGGCGCGCCTTTGAGGCTTTGTAACGAAAGCGGTCGATGTAAGATTGCATGTGGGCAATTTGCTTTTTTTGCTTTTCAAACTGCGCTTGTTGTTGCGCCAGCTTCTGCGCCCGCATCTGCTCGAAGTCGGAATAATTGCCCGTGTATTCATTCAGCTGCTGATGCTCAATATGAATAATGCGGTTGACCACAGGGTCAAGAAAGTCACGGTCGTGGGAAATCAGCACCAAGGTACCGGGGTATTGCTGTAGCCATTTTTCCAGCCACATCACGGCATCTAAATCGAGGTGGTTGGTTGGTTCATCAAGTAGCAAGAGGTCGGAACGACACAGTAGTGCTTGGGCAAGGTTTAAGCGCATCCGCCAGCCGCCCGAAAACTGCGTGAGGGACCATTGCATTTGCGCCTGACTAAACCCCAAACCATCGAGCAAACTGGCGGCGCGCGCCTCAATACTGTAGCCACCAATGGCATCCAGTTTATCGTGTAAGGTCGCTACGGCATGACCGTCATCGCGTTGTTCGGCATCCGACAAGGCCATCTGCAGTTCACGGTATTCAGCATCACCATCAATGACATACTCGAGCGCACTTTTTTCCAGTGCGGGTGTTTCTTGTGCCACCCATGCTACTTGCCATTGGCTAGGATAATGATAGCTGCCCGCATCTAACGTCAGCTGGTGGCGAAGCAGCGCAAACAAGCTGGATTTGCCACAGCCGTTTTTTCCGACCAATCCGACTTTGTCGCCGGGATGGATGGTTGCTGAGGTGTGATCGAGCAGTGGCTTGCCACCGCGCAGTAATTGGATGTCAGAAAAGCTAATCATGATTATTCAGTGCGCTAGTGTGGTTTGGGTGCGTCGTCGTTATACCAGCTTGGTGCAGGGATTGCCAAATTTCCCCGTCAGTAGGCCTAACTGGCGCGATCTGTGTTGTGTGTTTTGTGTGTTAAGGTTAAAAACAAGCATGAAAACTGACTCTTGCCGTGATAACAAGGATGCCTATGCCCAATGACAAGGATGCACACCAAGACCCCGCGTCGGTGTTGGTGATCTTTGCCCATCCCGACCCCGATCAGTCGGTGGCGAACCGACGTCTGCTTGCCGCTATCTCTTCGTTTCCGCATGTTACTGTTCACGATATTTACGCAACTTATCCCGACTTTGTGGTTGATGTGCACGATGAGCGCCGACGGGTGCAACAAGCTGATGTGATTGTTTTTCAACACCCGCTACAAATGTATTCCTGTCCGGCGTTATTGAAAGAATGGATTGATGTGGTGCTAGGCAAAGGTTTTGCACATGGCGAGGGAGGGGATGCGCTAGCAGGAAAAACCTGCCGTTTTGTCGTCACTACTGGAGGGGCGGCTGAGGCGTTCACTAAAAGCGGATACAACAAGTACTCGATGCAAGAGCTTCTCCAGCCGTTTGAGCTGACCGCAGCCCTTTGCCGCATGGAGTGGCTTCCGCCGTTGGTCTTGCATTGGGCACGCCGTGTTAGTGATGCTGATCGGGATGCGTTTGCGGAACTGTATGCCGATTGGATTCGTGATCCGCTCGCCCATGCGGGAGGTGAGCATGGAGCATAACTTGCTGTCTGCGGCCTTTATTTTTCTGCTCGCGGCGGTCATTGCCGTCCCACTCGCGCAGCGGTTAGGAATGGGCTCGGTATTAGGCTATCTGATGGCTGGCATCGTGATTGGTCCTTGGGGGCTCGGGCTTATCAGCGATGTGGAGTCTATTCTCCATTTTTCTGAATTCGGGGTGGTATTGCTGCTATTTCTGATTGGCTTGGAACTGAACCCTAAAAAACTGCTGCAAATGCGCCGCCCGATACTGGGGCTGGGTGGTAGCCAAGTGGTGGTGACCACCTTGGTAATAGGTGCTGTTGGGGTGATGTTTGGCCTGACGGAACGGCAGGGCTTTATTGTGGGCATGGCCATGGCGCTTTCCTCCACTGCCATTGCGATGAAAGTTATGGAGGATCAGCGCCTTATGCGCAGTGAATCCGGTCAAGCAGGGTTTGCGATTCTGTTATTCCAAGATATCGCGGTGATCCCCATGTTGGCGGTGATGCCCGCACTGGCAGGAGGCAGCCTCGGCAGCTGGTTAGATGTGCTCTGGATGTTTGTGGGGATTGGCGCGCTGTTGGTCGGCGGGCATTTCTTGCTTCGGCCTCTATTCCGTTTGGTGGTCATGAGCGGGGTCAGCGAGCTGTTTAACGTGGCGGCACTGGCCTTGGTGATTGGTATTGCGCTTGCGATGCAGCAGTTGGGTCTCTCGATGGCGTTAGGTGCGTTCCTTGCGGGTGTGCTGCTTGCGGAGAGTGAGTATCGCCACGAGCTCGAAACCGCCATCGATCCCTTTAAAGGATTGTTGCTGGGGCTGTTTTTTATTGCGGTTGGGATGGCGGTGGATCTCGGTCTATTGCTGGAATATCCGCTGACCTTGCTCGGTGCGGTACTTGCACTGGTGTGTGGTAAGGCGTTACTTATCTATCTGCTCGCGCGTCTATTTGGTGTGGCACCTAAAGCGCGCAGTCAAATGGCGGTGTTGCTTAGCCAAGGCGGTGAGTTTGCTTTCGTGATCTTTACGGCGGCACGCGCAGAAGGGTTACTCAGCCAAGAATTGAATGCCTTCTTGCTGGTGGTGGTGAGTCTGTCGATGATGACCACGCCTTTGATGCTTACCTTGCAGCAACGCTGGTTTGAACGCACCTTTAATGAACCCGAGGAGTTACCGACACAGACGCAATTTGATCAACATGATGCGCGCGTCATCATCGCGGGCTTCGGTCGGTTTGGTCAAGTGGTTGGTCGATTGATGTTTGCCAACAAAATTGGTGTCACCATCTTGGAACGTGATCCCACCCAAATCAAACTGTTACGCAAATTCGGGTATGATGTGTATTACGGTGATGCGACGCAGCTTGATTTGCTTCGGGCGGCAGGGGCGCAAAGCGCAGAGGCGATTGTGATTTGCACCGACTCGCCGGATGAAGTGATGGAGATTGTTGATCTTTGTCAGCGGCATTTCCCTAACTTAAAGATATTAGCGCGAGCACGAAGTCGGGTGGAGGCTTATCAGCTCATGGGCTTAGGCGTCGAAACCTTGTCGCGGGAGACATTTCTTGGCGCGCTTGATTTAGGCCGACAGACGTTAGAGTCCTTAGGCATGCATCCTTACAAGGCAAAACGTGCCGAGGTGTTGTTCCGAAAATTGGATATGCGGGTATTGCAAGACCTCTTACCTCAGCATAATGAAGATATGGGCGCCGCCTCACGCGTGAAAGAGGCGCGTAAAGAGTTGGAAGAGATCTTCGATCGGGAAATGCGCGGAGAGATTGAGCGCCACCAGAGTTGGAACCGAGATGAATAGGATGGAATTGTGAAAAAGCGCTTTATTGCTGGGGCGGCGTGCCCCAAATGTCAGCGCCAAGATACCTTGCGGGTCTGGCGCGAAAACAATATTGACAAAGTGGAATGTGTCAGCTGCGATTACCATGAGAGTCGGCTTCCGGATTCGGCACAGCAGTCACAGTCTGAAACCCCGCCGGCAGAGAATGTCATTGGGATCTTTAAACCGGAGTAGGGAATCCGTTATCATCGGCAGTCCATTAACCTTCCGGTCTCGGAGCGAGCATGAAAATTGCAAATGATGTGGTGGTCAGCCTGGCCTACCAAGTAAAAAATGAAGACGGTGCGTTAGTTGATGAATCAACAGCGCAAGAACCCCTCCAGTACCTACACGGTCACCGTAACCTGATCGTTGGTCTGGAAAAGGCACTGGAAGGTCGTGAGAAAGGCGACGCGTTTGAAGTGACTGTAGGTCCTGACGACGCATACGGTGAGTATCAAGAAGCCATGGTACAACGTGTACCGGCGAACGTATTCCAAGGCGTAGACCAAGTGGAAGTCGGCATGCGCTTTATGGCGGAAACTGACCAAGGTCAGATCCCGGTTGAAGTCACCGAAGTTGACGGTGACGAAGTTGTTGTTGATGCTAACCACATGCTGGCAGGCCAAACTCTGTCATTCTCTGTGGAAGTGGTTGATCTACGTGCAGCAACCGAAGACGAAATTGCTCATGGCCACATTCACCAAGAAGGTGGCTGCGGTCACGATCACTAATCAGTGATTAGCAACGAGAAAAGGCGCCGGTTTGGCGCCTTTTTTATTTCATATCCACCGTCTTCAGGTGTGTATCGACACCAGCGCTTGGCAATTAATAATGCGGCGGTGGGGTTTCTTCCGATTGGCTGGCGATGTTGGCCGGCGCGACGTCTTTCAGTTTGCCGACCAAATACTGAATTTGCACTGTCATACGCTCAATATCGCCTTGCTGCTGGGTGAGAGCGTCATTGAGCTGTTCTATTGTGTCTTCTTGAAACGCGACCTTGCACTCTAGATCGTCAATTTGTTGCTGTAATTTGCCAATCTCACTCATTTTTGTTTCTCACTGCATTAAGGGGTGTCGGTTAACCAAGCTTGGGCGATGCCCGCCGAGGTACCGGAAATCACACGGCCGGTTGGGTCGATAGCAACATCATACACGACCGCGCTGGGAGGGCGAGTATTGGGTTGAGCCAATGCCTCCCAACGCCCTAGATTCTCACCGGTCTGAACATCCCAAAGCTCGACCCGCTGTGAGGGAGTACCGGTTGCGAGTCGGCGGCCGTCATCGGAAAAGCGTGCACTGGCATAAATCGCTTGGCGCGCAAAGATATCCAGTTGACTGACCTTCTCACCGCTGGGTAAGGCCCAGATAATTGCTTGATTGCTGCCATCCGAGACAAAGGCATACTTCCCTTCCCGTTGCAGCGCCACTTGCTTCACCCGTTGGTCATAAGGAAAGTCGTTGATAATTTGCCCGGAACTGGTGTCCCAAAAATAGGCATGATGGTCATTGCCCCCTGAGAGGACGTAAGCGCCGTTCGGGGAAATGGCAACCGCATTGACTTTATCGCGATGGGCAAGGAACTCTAAGCGTCTTCCTGTGCCTAAGTCGATGAATAGCGCTTTGCCGTCCGACATCGCGAGGACCACTTTTTGGCCGTTGTTGCTGATAGCCGCATCACGGATAATGCCTTCAGAGACCGACCACAAGCCCTCGGCTTGGCTCCAGGCAAGATCCCAGACAGCAAAATTTTGCGCGGTCGCGGTGATGGCATAGCGTTTATTGTCGGAGATATGGCTGACCACCACAGGGTTTGCATTCGGATCTTGGGGCCCTAGATCCGCCAGTTTTTGGTTGGTGACCAGATCCCACAGCACAATGTCGGTTTCTTCGGAGGCGAGCAGCGCAAATCGCCCGTCTCGACTCAGGCTAAAGCTGGTGGCGCCTTCAGGATGGATTGACCAACGCTGGGCTTCTTTGCCAGACTGCCAACAGCCAGTTAGCGTGATGGCGATGAGAAAAATGCAAACAATGTGGCGAATTTTGGGCATGATGCTTGAGTTCCGAAACGTGCAGCCATATAACCACGAGTATATTGATAGAATCAGGCTTTCGCATTGTTGATGCGTCAGTGACAACCATACGAGGATTTATCCTTACCATCAACGGAGTACCCAATGAAATCAGTAATGAAGATGTCGCTACTCGCGGCAACCGTTGCCCTTGCCGTCGGCTGTCAACAAGACGACGCCAACGTCGAGCAGACGAACCAAGCCGCTGAGCAAGCGCAAGCGGAAGCGTCGTTTGCTAATGATGACGACAAGGCAGCCTACGCGATTGGTGCGTCTTTAGCGCAATACCTCAACGCCAACCTAGAACAACAAGCCGACATCGGTTTGGATTTAGATAAAGAGTTGGTATTGCAAGGGGTGCAGGACGTCTTTAATGGCGAATCCAAGCTGACCGACGAGCAAGCGCAAGCGGCACTGCAGTCACTCGATCAACGCGTGACTGAGCTGGCTCAGCAACAAGCTAAAGAGAAAGCAGAAGCTGCGCTGGCAGACGGTGAAAAGTATCGCACTGAATTTGCGAGTCAAGAAGGTGTGAAAGAAACCGAATCTGGCTTGTTATACAAAGTGGATAGCTTAGGTGACGGTAAAAAGCCCGCGGCGGAAGACACTGTGGTGGTGCACTACAAAGGCACCCTGACAGATGGTACCCAATTTGATAGCTCTTACGATCGTGGCGAGCCAGCAACCTTCCCGCTTAATCGTGTGATCCCAGGTTGGACCGAAGGGGTGCAGCTGATGCCGGTTGGATCTAAATTTACCTTCGTGATCCCGCCAGAGCTGGCTTATGGTGACCAAGATACGGCGTCCATTCCTGCTAACTCAACGCTTGTGTTTGATGTTGAGCTACTGGAAATCAAAGACGATGCCAACAAAGAGAAGGCGAGTGAAGGGTAAACCTGACGCTTGTTTTCGCGCCAAAATGCCTCGGCTTTGCCGGGGCTTTTGCTTTTTTAGGGCTGGATTCTGTTAAACTTGGCTGAGATAAACACAGATTCACCGTCGAATAAGGATAGGCGTACGTGGTACCGACAGAGCATTTTGGCGCAGAAATCATGACAGAAAGCGAGCTCATTGAGCCGAATCCATTTACGGCGCAAGACAGTGTGATTTTACACTCTTATGCCGCGGTCGTAGACGGCTTGGCTGCGCTAATCGGCGAGCATTGTGAAATCGTACTGCACTCGCTAGAAGACTTGAACAAGTCAGCAATCAAAATTGCCAATGGTGAAAACACCGGTCGCCAAGTGGGGTCACCCATCACGGATTTGGCCTTACGGATGTTGCGGGACATTGAAGGGTCTGAGCGTAATTTTTCTCGCGCCTACTTTACGCGCGCGAAAAGCGGCACCTTAATGAAATCGATCACGGTTGCCATCCGCAATGGTGAAAGCCGCATTATCGGGCTGTTATGTATCAATATAAACTTGGATGCCCCTTTCTCTCAGGTGCTGCAAGCGTTTATGCCTGATGATCAAGCCAAGCAAGCTGCGTCATCGGTTAACTTTGCCAGTGATGTAGAAGAGCTGGTGGATCAAACCGTTGAGCGTACCATTGAAGAAGTCAACGCGGATAAAAGTGTGTCTAATAACACCAAAAACCGCCAAATTGTGATGGCGCTTTATGATAAAGGGATCTTTGATATCAAAGATGCTATTCATCGTGTCGCTGATAGGCTCAACATATCGAAGCACACTGTGTATCTTTACGTGCGCCAACGCAAAACGGGAGACGGGGAAAAATGAGCCTCAATTACGTACTCGTGGTCTCAGAGCCGGCTTATGGGACGCAACTTGCGCGTACGGCCTATCAATTTACGTGTGCGGCCATTGCCAAAGGACACAGTGTCAGCAAAGTGTTTTTCTACCAAGATGGCGTATTAAACGGGGCTGCGACAACGGTGCCTGCGAATGACGAATTTGACTTGGTTAAGGCATGGCAGACCTTAGCCAATGAACATCAGGTACAACTCGAAACCTGTGTGGCTGCCGCATTACGTCGAGGTATTGTGAGTGAGCAAGAAGCGATGCAGCATGGCTTGTCACAAGCTAACCTAGCTGATGGGTATCAACAAGCTGGTCTCGGTGCCTTGGCAGAAGCTTTGTTGACAGCCGATCGTGTATTGCAATTTTAAGAGGACGTATGCAACTCGGGTTTGTTTTTTCAACCGCACCGCATGGCTCAGCGAGCGGACGTGAGGGGTTAGATGCGCTGTTGGCGGCATCCGCTTTTTGCGAAACGATTAGCGTGTTCTTCATTGGTGATGGGGTGATGCAATTGATTGA
The DNA here is from genome assembly GCF_001996085.1 of Salinivibrio sp. PR5. Lineage (NCBI taxonomy): Bacteria > Pseudomonadati > Pseudomonadota > Gammaproteobacteria > Vibrionales > Vibrionaceae > Salinivibrio > Salinivibrio sp. PR5. The sequence goes on along the minus strand of NZ_MUFK01000005.1, from coordinate 68,892 downwards.
TGGGCAGCGCCCAAGCACAGTGCTGAGTCGCGATTATATTGCCAGCTTTAAAATGCTACCGCTGTGTGATGTCGAAGATATCTATATTTGCCAAGCGTCACTGACGGCAAGAGGCATGGGTGATGCGGCGCGCGTGTTGACGGGCGAAGTACTGAAACGTGAACAAATTCAGGCAAAGCTCGCTCGCTGCGATCGCATCCTGCATTTTTAAGAGAGTCAGATGCTACATATTATCAAATCGTCCCCTTATGCAACGCATGCGCTGTCGCACTGTTTGGCGTATGCCACCCCTGACAGTGTCATCGTCTTGATCAATGACGCAGTCCTCGGCGCACTGGTAGAGAGCCCTTTGGGTGTGGCACTTTTTACAGATAATCGTTCGGTTTATGTGCTCGAAGAAGATGTGATGGCCCGTGGGGTACAAGCGCATCTACATCCGCAAGTTAAACWGATTGATATGCAAGGGTTGGTTCAACTCACCGAGGATCACGTCACGCAAATGACATGGTGATCGACTAGGCTATCGAAGGATAAAAATGCCTTCCTTGCTATCGGTGAAAAAACAGACGATGCAAAGATCTCTGTATAAATCTTGACACCCTATAAGTCGGCGCCTAAAATTTCGCGTCCCCGTTTTATTGGGGATAGATTTTTCACACTTATACGTTAAGTAATATCAGGAGCTATTTAATGGCAACTATTAACCAGCTGGTACGCAAACCACGCCTGAAGCAAGTTGCGAAAAGCAACGTGCCTGCGCTGGAAGCGTGTCCGCAAAAACGTGGTGTTTGTACTCGTGTTTACACCACTACGCCAAAAAAACCAAACTCAGCACTGCGTAAAGTATGCCGTGTGCGTTTGACTAACGGTTACGAAGTAACCTCATACATCGGTGGTGAAGGCCACAACCTGCAAGAGCACAGCGTTGTGCTTATCCGCGGCGGTCGTGTAAAAGACTTGCCGGGTGTGCGTTACCACACTGTTCGTGGCGCACTTGACTGTGCAGGCGTTAACGGCCGTAAACAAGGTCGTTCTAAGTACGGTGTGAAGCGTCCTAAGTCTTAATGGATTCCGTTAAGTAAGGCCAAACACTCAAACAATTGAATTTTGAAAAAACTGAAAAGTTTTGGATAAAACCTGAAGAAGACAACGGAGATAATCCATGCCACGTCGTCGCGTAATTGGTCAGCGTAAAATTCTTCCAGATCCTAAGTTCGGATCAGAATTGCTGGCAAAATTTGTGAACATCCTGATGGTTGACGGTAAGAAGTCAACTGCTGAAAAAATCGTTTACGGTGCACTAGACATCATGGCTGAGCGTTCTGGTAAAGAGCACTTGGCTGTATTCGAACAAGCTCTTGAAAACGTACGCCCAGCGGTAGAGGTTAAATCTCGCCGTGTAGGTGGTTCAACTTACCAAGTACCAGTAGAAGTACGTCCTGTGCGTCGTAACGCGCTGGCTATGCGTTGGTTGGTTGAAGCTGCTCGTAAGCGTGGTGAAAAATCTATGGCTCAGCGCCTGGCCAACGAGATGCTTGACGCGTCTGAAAACAAAGGTACTGCTGTTAAGAAACGTGAAGACGTTCACCGTATGGCAGACGCGAACAAAGCGTTCGCACATTACCGCTGGTAATGCCTTCATGGCGCGCCACTTCGGTGGCGCGCCGAACCCATTTTCTAAGGTTAACCTTAGTAAGAGGATACTATTGTGGCTCGTAAAACCCCTATCGAGCGCTACCGTAACATCGGTATTTGTGCTCACGTAGACGCCGGTAAAACCACCACTACCGAGCGGATCCTGTTCTACACAGGCGTTAACCACAAGCTTGGTGAGACCCACGACGGCGCGTCTACCATGGACTGGATGGAGCAGGAGCAAGAGCGTGGTATTACCATCACTTCTGCAGCAACTACCACTTTCTGGCAAGGTTCAGATCACCAATTCGAACAACACCGTGTTAACATCATCGATACTCCAGGACACGTTGACTTCACTATCGAAGTAGAACGTTCACTGCGTGTTCTTGATGGTGCGGTTGTTGTTTTCTGTGGTTCTTCTGGTGTTGAGCCTCAGTCTGAAACCGTATGGCGTCAGGCTGACAAATATGAAGTTCCACGCATGGTTTTCGTCAACAAGATGGACCGTGCAGGCGCAGACTTCCTACGCGTTGTTGATCAAATCAAAAATCGCCTTGGTGCGACCCCTGTGCCAATTCACTTGAACATCGGTGCTGAAGACGAGTTCAAGGGCGTTATCGATCTGATCAAAATGAAAGCGATCAACTGGAATGAAGAAGACATGGGTATGACTTATACCTATGAAGAGATTCCAGCTGAACTTCAAGAGCAAGCAGAAGAGTGGCACAACTTCTTGGTTGAGTCTGCTGCAGAAGCGTCTGAAGAGCTGATGGACAAGTACCTTGAAGAAGGTGAGCTGTCTGAAGAAGAAATCAAGAAGGCGCTGCGTCAGCGTACTCTAGATAACGAAATCGTACTGGCAACCTGTGGTTCTGCATTTAAGAACAAAGGCGTTCAGGCGGTACTGGATGCGGTTATCGAATTCTTACCTTCACCAATCGACGTTAAGTCAATCAAAGGTGAAGACGAAGACGGCAACCCAATCGAGCGTCACGCAGACGACAAAGAACCGTTCTCCGCGTTGGCATTCAAAATTGCAACTGACCCATTCGTAGGTACGCTGACCTTTATGCGTGTTTACTCGGGCGTTGTAAGCTCAGGCGATACTGTTTACAACTCTGTTAAGCAGAAGCGTGAGCGTCTAGGCCGTATCGTACAGATGCACTCGAACAAGCGTGAAGAAATCAAAGAAATTCGCGCCGGTGACATCGCGGCCGCGGTTGGTCTAAAAGACGTAACTACGGGTGATACTCTGTGTGCGATGGATTCAAAAGTAATCCTAGAGCGTATGGAATTCCCTGATCCAGTTATTCAGATCGCGGTTGAGCCTAAGTCTAAAGCAGACCAAGAGAAAATGGGTATCGCGCTAGGTAAACTGGCGGCAGAAGATCCATCTTTCCGCGTTGAGTCTGACGAAGAGTCTGGCCAGACCCTGATCTCTGGTATGGGTGAGCTTCACCTAGACGTTATCGTTGACCGTATGCGCCGTGAGTTTAACGTTGAGTGTAACGTTGGTAAGCCTCAGGTAGCGTACCGTGAAACTATCCGTGGTAGCACGGAAGTTGAAGGTAAGTTCGTTAAGCAGTCAGGTGGTCGTGGTCAGTATGGTCACGTATGGCTGAAGCTTGAGCCATCTGAGCCAAACGAAGGCTTTGTCTTTGTTGACGAAATCGTTGGTGGTGTGGTTCCACGTGAATACATCGGCGCGGTAGCGAAAGGCGTTGAAGAGCAAATGAAAAACGGTGTACTTGCCGGTTATCCAGTGCTCGACGTTAAAGCAACCCTGTACGATGGTTCTTACCACGATGTTGACTCCAACGAAATGGCGTTTAAGATCGCTGCATCAATGGCATTCAAGAAAGGTGCACTGCAAGCGCAACCTGTTATGCTTGAGCCAATGATGAAAGTAGAAGTAACTACGCCAGAAGAGTGGATGGGTGACGTTGTTGGTGACTTGAACCGTCGCCGTGGCCTGATTGGCGGTATGGACGAGGGCCCAGCGGGTCTGAAGATCGTACGTGCTCAGGTACCACTGTCTGAAATGTTCGGTTACGCCACTGACCTGCGTAGTGCAACTCAGGGTCGTGCTTCATACTCAATGGAATTCAGCGAGTATGGCGAAGTGCCTAAGAACATTGCCGACGCCCTGATTGCAGAGCGTAGCTAATTTTTATTAGTCTCGATGCCGGCGTGTTGTCGGCATCCAATACTGACTTCTGAGCTAGTTAGGTGTTGATACCTTTAGCTCACAACTAGGAAGGAAGACGATCGTGTCTAAAGAAAAATTTGAACGTACGAAACCGCACGTTAACGTTGGTACTATCGGCCACGTTGACCACGGTAAAACTACTCTGACTGCCGCTATCTGTACTGTACTTGCAAAAGTACACGGTGGTGCAGCGCGTGACTTCGCATCAATCGATAACGCACCAGAAGAGCGTGAGCGTGGTATCACCATCGCGACTTCGCACGTAGAATACGATACGCCAACTCGCCACTACGCGCACGTTGACTGCCCAGGGCACGCCGACTACGTGNGGTAAAACTACTCTGACTGCCGCTATCTGTACTGTACTTGCAAAAGTACACGGTGGTGCAGCGCGTGACTTCGCATCAATCGATAACGCACCAGAAGAGCGTGAGCGTGGTATCACCATCGCGACTTCGCACGTAGAATACGATACGCCAACTCGCCACTACGCGCACGTTGACTGCCCAGGGCACGCCGACTACGTGAAAAACATGATCACCGGTGCAGCGCAAATGGACGGTGGTATCCTAGTAGTAGCAGCGACTGATGGCCCAATGCCACAGACTCGTGAGCACATCCTGCTAGGCCGTCAGGTAGGCATCCCATACATCATCGTATTCATGAACAAATGTGACATGGTTGATGATGAAGARCTACTTGARCTAGTTGAAATGGAAGTACGTGAGCTGCTTTCAGAGTATGACTTCCCAGGTGACGACTGCCCAGTAATCCAAGGTTCAGCRCTAGGYGCTCTGAACGGTGAAGAGCAGTGGGAACAGAAGATTGTTGAGCTAGCGGAAGCACTGGATTCTTACATCCCAGAGCCAGAGCGTGCAATCGACAAGCCGTTCATCCTRCCAATCGAAGACGTATTCTCAATCCAAGGCCGTGGTACYGTAGTAACTGGTCGTGTTGAGCAAGGCATCATCACCGTTGGTGACGAAGTAGAAATCGTGGGCATGAAAGACACCACCAAGACCACTTGTACTGGTGTTGAAATGTTCCGTAAGCTTCTAGACGAAGGCCGTGCAGGTGAGAACGTTGGTGTTCTTCTGCGTGGTACTAAGCGTGACGAAGTTGAGCGTGGTCAAGTACTGGCGAAGCCTGGTTCAATCACCCCGCACACTAAGTTCGAGTCAGAAGTATACGTACTGTCTAAAGACGAAGGCGGCCGTCATACTCCGTTCTTCAAAGGCTACCGTCCACAGTTCTACTTCCGTACAACTGACGTGACCGGTACTATCGAACTGCCAGAAGGCGTTGAGATGGTAATGCCTGGTGACAACATCAAGATGGTTGTTGAGTTGATCGCGCCAATCGCGATGGACGAAGGTCTACGTTTCGCTATCCGTGAAGGTGGCCGTACAGTCGGTGCTGGTGTTGTCGCTAACATCATCGCGTAATGCGTTGAGTTAAAAACATACCACTGAANCCTGGTTCAATCACCCCGCACACTAAGTTCGAGTCAGAAGTATACGTACTGTCTAAAGACGAAGGCGGCCGTCATACTCCGTTCTTCAAAGGCTACCGTCCACAGTTCTACTTCCGTACAACTGACGTGACCGGTACTATCGAACTGCCAGAAGGCGTTGAGATGGTAATGCCTGGTGACAACATCAAGATGGTTGTTACCCTGATCGCGCCAATCGCGATGGACGAAGGTCTACGTTTCGCTATCCGTGAAGGTGGCCGTACCGTAGGCGCTGGTGTTGTTGCCAACATCGTTGAATAATGATTTGACGAAACACTAGTAAAAAGGGCATCATTTGATGCCCTTTTTCTGCGTTTGACACTTATATTGTTGCTATTTTGCCCAGTATTAGTGAACAAATGCAGCGTGTTGGTGCTCGTATTGATACCCTTAGGTGTGATAAATACGAGCACCGCGTGTCATTGCCAAGGCATTATGGTGTTTTGGCTGCAAAGACATTGCCGTCTATGTAGACTTGTTACAGGTAGAATGTATGAAAGCGAACGCTGAGACCCAATCCGGTTCGATGGACATCCTTAAATGGGGTGTTGTTTTTGTCCTGTTGGCCGCAGCCGTGGTAGGGAATAGCCTGTACAGTGACGTGTCTGTGGTAGTGCGAGCTGCTGCTGTAGTGGTGTTAGTTGCCGCTGCTGGTGGTATTGCTGCACTCACGATGAAAGGAAAAGCTGCGATCACGTTTGCACGCGAATCGCGTATGGAAGTGCGTAAAGTTGTATGGCCTACGCGTCAAGAGACCTTACAAACCACTCTCATCGTTCTGGCTGTTACTGTCGTTATGGCGCTCATCCTGTGGGGCGTTGACGGGATTATGGTCCGTCTAGTCCGCCTAATCACTGGCGTGTGAGGTAAAAGTACATGAGCGAAGCTCCCAAAAAACGTTGGTATGTGGTTCAGGCTTTCTCTGGTTTTGAAAGCCGTGTTGCGCAGTCATTGCGTGAACATATCAAAATGCACGAAATGGAAGATCACTTTGGTGAAGTCTTGGTGCCAACCGAAGAAGTGGTTGAAATGCGTCAAGGCCAGCGCCGTAAAAGTGAGCGCAAATTCTTCCCAGGCTACGTGCTAGTACAAATGGTGATGAACGATGAATCTTGGCACTTGGTACGCAGTGTTCCTCGTGTAATGGGCTTCATCGGTGGCACCTCAGATCGTCCTGCGCCGATTTCAGACAAAGAAGCCGATGCGATTCTCAACCGTCTTGAAAAAGCGAGTGAGTCACCCGTACACAAAACCGTCTTTGAGGCTGGTGAAGTGGTTCGCGTGACGGAAGGACCCTTTGCAGACTTTAACGGTGTGGTTGAAGAAGTGGACTATGACAAGAACCGCCTGAAGGTGTCTGTGTCTATCTTTGGCCGTGCAACCCCAGTTGAGCTTGAGTTTGGCCAGGTAGAAAAAACCTGATCAAAAAAGCATCATCAACGGTTGGCAAGGGCGCGAAATTTGACTATAATTTCGCGCCCTTTTGTTAAACGGGGAGTCTATCGTCAGGTAGACGTTAGTACCCAAAATTAGGTAATTGAATAATGGCAAAGAAAGTAGAAGCTTACATCAAGCTGCAAGTTGCAGCGGGTGCAGCTAACCCATCGCCACCGGTTGGTCCTGCTCTAGGTCAACACGGTGTGAACATCATGGAATTCTGTAAAGCGTTTAACGCGAAGACCGAATCTATCGAGAAAGGTCTGCCGATTCCTGTTGTTATCACTGTATACAACGATCGTTCTTTCACTTTCGTTACTAAGACTCCGCCAGCGGCAGTTCTTCTTAAGAAAGCAGCAGGCGTTAAGTCTGGTTCAGGTCGTCCAAACACTGAAAAAGTGGGTACCGTCACTGACGCTCAGATCCAAGAGATCGCAGAAACGAAAGCGGCAGACATGACCGGTGCGGACATCGAAGCGATGAAACGCTCTATTGCGGGTACTGCCCGTTCAATGGGCCTGAACGTAGAGGGTTAAGACAATGGCTAAAATGACTAAGCGCATGCGCGTAATCCGCGAAAAAGTTGATGTGACCAAAGAGTACGACATCAACGAAGCCGTTGCTCTACTGAAGGAACTGGCGACTGCTAAATTTGTTGAAAGCGTTGACGTTGCTGTCAACCTTGGCATTGATGCACGTAAATCAGACCAGAACGTTCGTGGCGCAACTGTACTGCCACACGGTACTGGCCGTGATATCCGTGTTGCTGTGTTCACACAAGGTGCGAACGCTGAAGCTGCGAAAGAAGCGGGTGCCGACATCGTTGGTATGGAAGACCTGGCTGAGCAAGTGAAGAAAGGCGAAATGAACTTTGACGTCGTTGTCGCTTCACCAGACGCGATGCGCGTTGTTGGCCAACTGGGTACTATCCTAGGTCCTCGCGGCCTGATGCCAAACCCGAAAGTGGGTACTGTAACGCCTAACGTTGCTGAAGCGGTTAAGAACGCGAAAGCAGGTCAGGTTCGTTACCGTAACGACAAGAACGGCATCGTTCACACCACCATCGGTAAAGTAGACTTTGACGCGAACAGCCTGAAAGAAAACCTGGAAGCGCTGTTGGTTGCTCTGAAGAAGGCGAAGCCAACTTCAGCAAAAGGTACTTTCATTAAGAAAGTTAGCCTGTCTACCACCATGGGCGCAGGTGTTGCTCTGGACCAGAACACTCTGGAAACCAGCGCAAGCTAATTGCCAGAAGCGAGTGAGTAGTTTATACTCTCTCGCTTCACAATTTTATGGCTGAGTCTGTTTAACAGACTTCGTCCAAGACCGTAGGCGTTCATTACGAACTTAATATTTCCTACGTAGACGGTGCCAGAACATGATAGATTTCTCGTCTTTCTTGGATCTGCACCGTACAAGCTCTCTCTGCAAAGCTGTAGAGAGTGGTGTTAAACAATCCAGGAGCAAATCCAAATGGCTTTAAACCTTCAAGACAAAAAAGCAATTGTTGCTGAAGTCAACGAAGCTGCCAGTGGTGCCCTGTCTGCAGTAGTTGCTGATTCTCGCGGTGTAACCGTGGATGCGATGACTTCTCTACGTAAACAAGCGCGTGAAGCGGGCGTTTTCATGAAAGTTGTTCGTAATACACTGGCTCGCCGTGCAGTTGAAGGCACTGACTACGAGTGTCTAAAAGACACTTTCGTTGGTCCAACTCTGATTGCGTTTTCTAACGAGCACCCTGGTGCCGCTGCGCGTCTTTTCAAAGACTTCGCAAAAGAGAACAAAGAGTTTGAGATCAAGTCTGCTGCATTCGAAGGTGCGATCACTGACCCAGAGGTATTGGCAACACTGCCAACGTACGACGAAGCAATTGCACGCCTGATGATGGGTCTGAAAGAAGCATCTGCAGGCAAGCTGGTTCGTACTATTGCCGCTGTTCGCGACCAAAAAGAAGCGGCGTAATTGCCCTTTTACATTGGTTGCTTAATCTAATTATTGTTGACTTTAAAGAGAATTGTTATGTCTATCACTAACGAGCAAATCCTAGACGCAATTGCAGACATGTCTGTAATGCAAGTTGTTGAGCTAATCGAAGCAATGGAAGAAAAATTCGGCGTATCAGCTGCAGCAGCAGTTGTTGCTGGTGGTGCTGCTGAAGGCGGTGCTGCTGAAGAGCAAACCGAATTTGACGTAATCCTGAAAGAAGCTGGTGCTAACAAAGTAGCAGTTATCAAAGCGGTTCGTGGCGCAACTGGTCTAGGCCTGAAAGAAGCGAAAGCTCTGGTTGACGGCGCTCCTGCACCTCTGAAAGAAGGTGTTGAGAAAGAAGAAGCTGAAGCGCTTAAAGCTCAGCTAGAAGAAGCTGGTGCTTCTGTTGAAGTTAAGTAATTTATACTTAATTTCTTAGCCTGAAAGGGCATTGGCTGGTGGCTAAATAGCCACCGGCCTTTTTGCGCTGTAGGGCGGTAGTGAAATTTCCACCCCGTTTTATCACTGCTGACCATGCAAAAAAATCAAAGCAAGCGCTTTGATTTTCCTACACTAAACGGTGGTTGTTTAGTCACTGTCCCTTGTACTGGACAGTTTGGGTCACTTATCAGCGAGCTGAGGAACCCTATGGTTTACTCTTATACCGAGAAAAAGCGTATCCGTAAGGATTTTGGTAAGCGTCCTCAAGTTCTGGACGTGCCATACTTGCTGTCGATCCAGCTTGAATCTTTTGAGAAGTTTATCGAGCAGGATCCAGAAGGGCAATACGGTCTTGAAGCTGCCTTTCGCTCTGTCTTTCCAATTCAGAGCTACAACGGCAATTCCGAGCTGCAATACGTTAGCTATCGTCTCGGTGAGCCAGTTTTCGATGTCAAAGAATGCCAAATTCGCGGCGTAACCTATTCGGCACCACTACGCGTGAAACTGCGCTTGGTGATGTTTGATAAAGATGCCCCGGCTGGTACCGTTAAAGACATCAAAGAACAAGAAGTCTATATGGGCGAAATTCCGCTCATGACTGAAAATGGTACCTTTGTCATCAATGGTACTGAGAGGGTTATCGTATCCCAGCTGCACCGTAGTCCGGGCGTCTTTTTCGACAGCGATAAGGGTAAAACCCATTCCTCAGGAAAAGTGCTATATAACGCACGCGTGATCCCATACCGTGGTTCATGGTTGGATTTCGAATTTGATCCTAAGGATATCGTTTACGTTCGTATCGACCGTCGTCGTAAGCTGCCTGCATCGATTATTCTGCGTGCGCTGGAATATACAACGGAAGAGATCCTGGATCTGTTCTTCGATAAAGTTGTCTTTGAAGTCAAAGGTAAAGCGCTAGTCATGGAACTGGTGCCTGATCGCCTACGTGGCGAAACAGCCAGCTTTGACATTGAAGCCAACGGCACCGTTTATGTTGAACAGGGTCGCCGTATTACCGCTCGCCACATCCGTCAGTTGGTGAAAGATAACGTCGATCACATCGAAGTGCCGGTTGAGTACATCGCAGGCAAGATTTCTGCACGTGATTACGTTAACCAAGACACAGGCGAAGTGATTGTCTCGGCTAACCAAGAGTTAAGCCTGGAGACACTGGCGCAATTGTCGCAAGCGGGTCACAAGAAAATCGAAACCCTGTTCACCAACGACTTAGATCATGGTCCGTACATGTCAGATACCTTGCGTATCGACAACACCACGGATCGTTTGACTGCGTTGGTTGAAATCTATCGCATGATGCGCCCAGGCGAGCCACCAACAAAAGAAGCGGCAGAGCAATTGTTCGAAAGCCTCTTCTTCTCTGAAGATCGTTACGATCTATCAGCGGTGGGCCGTATGAAGTTCAACAGCTCATTAGGGCGTGATGAACTAACCGGTCCTGGCGTACTGAGCAAAGAAGACATCATTGAAGTGATGCGTAAACTGATCGATATCCGTAACGGTATCGGTGAAGTGGACGACATCGACCACCTAGGTAACCGTCGTATTCGTTCGGTTGGCGAAATGGCCGAGAACCAATTCCGTGTTGGTTTGGTACGTGTTGAGCGTGCGGTTAAAGAGCGTCTGAGCCTGGGTGACCTTGACAATGTGATGCCACAAGACTTGATCAACGCTAAGCCAATTTCGGCCGCGGTGAAAGAGTTCTTTGGTTCATCTCAGTTGTCACAATTTATGGACCAAAACAACCCGTTGTCTGAGGTGACGCACAAACGTCGTATCTCTGCATTGGGTCCAGGTGGTTTGACGCGTGAGCGCGCCGGCTTTGAAGTTCGAGACGTACACGCGACGCACTACGGTCGTCTCTGTCCGATCGAAACCCCTGAAGGTCCGAACATCGGTCTGATTAACTCACTGTCAGCGTTTGCGCGTTGTAACCCTTACGGCTTCTTGGAAACCCCATACCGTAAAGTGGTTGACGGTAAAGTGACCGATCAAATCGATTACCTGTCAGCGATTGAAGAAGGCCACTACGTGATTGCGCAGGCGAACGCCGCGCTGAACGAAGATGGCTCGTTCACTGATGAACTGATCACTGCGCGTGAGAAAGGGGAATCAGGTCTGCACCCACGTGACCATGTTCAGTACATGGACGTTGCAACCAACCAGGTTGTATCGGTGGCAGCCTCTTTGATCCCATTCCTTGAGCATGACGATGCGAACCGTGCCTTGATGGGTGCGAACATGCAACGTCAGGCCGTTCCAACATTGCGTGCGCAAAAGCCGCTGGTTGGTACGGGTATCGAGCGCAATGTGGCGGTTGACTCAGGTGTTACCGCGGTTGCGAAACGTGGCGGTATCATCCAGTCAGTTGATGCTTCGCGCATCGTACTGAAAGTGAATGAAGATGAGCTGGTACCTGGTGAAGCGGGTATCGACATCTACAACCTGACTAAGTACACCCGTTCTAACCAGAACACCTGTATTAACCAGCGTCCAACTGTGATGCCGGGCGACCAAGTGGCAAAAGGTGACGTACTGGCTGACGGCCCATCGACTGACTTGGGCGAGCTAGCACTGGGTCAGAACATGCGTATCGCGTTTATGCCGTGGAACGGTTATAACTTTGAGGATTCCATCCTTATTTCTGAGCGCGTCGCGCAGGAAGACCGTTTAACCACTATCCACATTCAAGAGCTTTCTTGTGTGGCGCGTGATACCAAGTTGGGCAGCGAAGAAATCACCGCGGACATTCCAAACGTGGGTGAAGCAGCGCTATCGAAACTGGATGAGTCAGGGGTTGTGTATATCGGTGCCGAAGTGAAAGGCGGCGATATCTTGGTTGGTAAAGTGACGCCAAAAGGCGAAACGCAACTGACACCAGAAGAGAAATTGCTGCGTGCAATCTTCGGCGAAAAAGCCTCTGACGTGAAAGACTCGTCACTACGTGTGCCGAACGGTGTATCAGGTACGGTTATCGATGTACAAGTCTTTACTCGCGATGGCGTAGAGAAAGACAAGCGTGCACTCGAAATCGAAGAGATGCAGCTGAAAGAAGCGAAGAAAGACCTGACCGAGGAGTTTTCTATCCTTGAAGGTGGTCTGCTAGCACGTGTTCGTTCACTGCTTTCTCAAGCCGGTTATACCGACAACCAGTTAGACGGCATGGATCGTAAGACCATGTTGACACAAACACTGGATGATGAAGCACAGCAAACCCAGCTAGAGCAACTGGCTGAGCAATACGACGAAATTAAAGCCGAGTTCGATAAGAAGTTCGAAACCAAGCGCCGTAAGATCACTCAAGGTGATGATTTGGCTCCTGGCGTACTGAAGATCGTTAAAGTCTACTTGGCCGTTAAACGTCGCATCCAGCCGGGTGACAAGATGGCCGGTCGTCACGGTAACAAAGGTGTAATCTCGAAGATTAACCCAGTTGAAGACATGCCTTACGACGAAAACGGTGTTCCTGTGGATCTGGTACTTAACCCGCTGGGTGTACCTTCACGTATGAACATCGGTCAGATCCTAGAAACACACATGGGTCTGGCGGCGAAAGGTATCGGTGACAAGATCAACCGTATGCTCAAAGAGCAGCAAGAACTGGCGAAATTCCGCGAGTTCCTGCAGAAGGTCTATAGTCTGGGCGATACCCGTCAGAAAGTGGACATCAGTAAACTGACTGACGACGAAGTACGCACCTTGGTGAACAACCTGCGTGACGGTCTTCCAACGGCATCGCCTGTCTTTGACGGTGCACCAGAGCCGTTGATCAAAGAGCTACTCAAACTGGGTGATCTGCCAGAGTCAGGTCAGCTAGCGCTTTATGATGGCCGCACGGGTGAGAAGTTTGAGCGTCCAGTAACCGTGGGTTACATGTACATGCTGAAACTGAACCACTTGGTTGATGACAAGATGCACGCCCGTTCAACTGGCTCGTACAGCCTTGTAACTCAGCAGCCGCTGGGTGGTAAGGCACAGTTCGGTGGTCAGCGATTCGGTGAGATGGAAGTATGGGCACTGGAAGCATACGGTGCTGCCTATACCCTACAAGAAATGCTCACCGTGAAGTCGGATGACGTTAATGGCCGTACCAAGATGTATAAGAACATCGTGGATGGCGACCATCGTATGGAGCCGGGCATGCCGGAATCTTTCAACGTATTGCTGAAAGAAATCCGCTCGTTGGGTATCAACATCGAGCTGGAAGACGAGTAAGCCGCTGGCTGACTCTCTCCGGTAAGAATATGAAGGCGCTGCCTGTCAGCGCCTTTATGGGTCAACTCCTCACAGGAGCCGATTGTGAAAGACTTACTTAAGTTTCTGAAAGCACAGCATAAGACCGAAGAATTTGATTCGATCAAAATCGGTCTAGCCTCACCAGACATGATCCGTTCATGGTCGTTTGGTGAAGTGAAAAAGCCAGAAACCATCAACTACCGTACCTTTAAGCCTGAGCGTGACGGTTTGTTCTGTGCACGTATCTTCGGCCCGGTCAAAGACTACGAATGTCTTTGTGGTAAATACAAGCGCCTGAAGCACCGTGGCGTCATTTGTGAAAAATGTGGCGTTGAAGTTACTCAGACCAAAGTGCGCCGTGAGCGTATGGGTCACATTGAGCTGGCTTCACCTGTTGCCCACATTTGGTTCCTGAAGTCGCTACCATCACGCATTGGTTTGCTGATGGACATGCCGCTACGTGACATCGAGCGTGTGCTTTACTTTGAATCCTACGTGGTGATTGAGCCAGGTATGACCAACCTTGAGCGTGGTCAGATGCTGTCTGAAGAGCAGTACTTGGACGCGTTGGAAGAGTGGGGCGACGAATTTGATGCGCGCATGGGCGCAGAAGCAGTGAAAGCACTGCTGGCGAACATGGATCTGTCAGTTGAGACAGAGCAAATGCGTGAAGAGTTGGAAGAAACCAACTCTGAAACCAAACGTAAGAAGATCACTAAGCGTTTGAAGCTGGTGGAAGCCTTCTTGCAATCAGGTAACAACCCTGAGTGGATGATCCTGACTGTGCTGCCTGTGTTGCCGCCAGACTTGCGTCCATTGGTACCGTTGGACGGTGGTCGTTTTGCGACCTCGGATCTGAACGACCTTTACCGTCGTGTGATCAACCGTAACAACCGTTTGAAGCGCCTGCTTGATCTTGCTGCACCAGACATCATTGTGCGTAACGAAAAACGCATGCTGCAAGAGTCTGTGGATGCCCTGCTTGATAACGGTCGTCGTGGTCGTGCCATCACTGGCTCGAACAAGCGTCCGCTTAAATCGCTGGCTGACATGATCAAAGGTAAGCAGGGTCGTTTCCGTCAGAACCTGCTGGGTAAACGCGTTGACTACTCTGGCCGTTCGGTAATCACCGTAGGTCCATACTTGCGTCTGCATCAGTGTGGTCTGCCAAAGAAAATGGCACTAGAGCTGTTTAAACCGTTTATCTACGGCAAGCTTGAGACTCGTGGTCTCGCGACCACTATCAAAGCGGCCAAGAAGATGGTTGAGCGCGAAGAAGCTGTGGTATGGGATATCTTGGATGAAGTCATCCGTGAACACCCTGTCCTGCTAAACCGTGCACCAACACTTCACCGTTTGGGTATCCAAGCGTTTGAACCTGTGCTTATCGAAGGTAAAGCGATTCAGCTACACCCATTGGTGTGTGCGGCCTATAACGCCGACTTCGATGGTGACCAGATGGCTGTTCACGTACCGCTGACGCTGGAAGCCCAGCTCGAAGCGCGTGCGTTGATGATGTCGACCAACAACATCCTATCGCCAGCATCCGGTGATCCTATCATCGTACCGTCTCAGGACGTGGTACTGGGTCTTTACTACATGACCCGTGAGAAGGTGAACGGCAAAGGCGAAGGCATGTACTTGGCCGGCCCAGGCGAAGCCGAAAAGGTTTACCGTACTGGCCATGCTGAACTGCATACGCGCGTAAAAGTGCGTATCAAGCAAGTCGATATCGATGAGATGGGCGCTCGTACCGAGAAAGTATCACTGGTTGATACCACCGTCGGTCGTGCCATGCTGTGGACCATCGTGCCGGAAGGCCTGTCATTTGACTTGGTTAACCAGCCGCTGGGTAAAAAGCAAATCTCTAACTTGCTCAACACCTGTTACCGTAAGCTGGGTCTGAAAGACACTGTTATTTTTGCTGACCAAATCATGTACACCGGTTTTGCCTACGCGGCACTGTCGGGCACCTCTGTCGGTATCGACGATATGGTGATCCCACAAGCCAAGTACGACTTGATCGAAGCAGCAGAAGCAGAAGTTGCGGAAATCCAAGAGCAGTTCCAATCTGGTCTGGTTACCGCGGGCGAACGTTACAACAAAGTGATCGATATCTGGGCTGCAGCGAACGAACAAGTTGCAAAAGCCATGATGGATAACCTGTCTAACGAGACAGTGATTAACCGTGACGGCGAAGAAGAAACCCAGAAGTCGTTCAACAGTGTTTACATGATGGCCGACTCAGGCGCACGTGGTTCTGCGGCACAGATTCGTCAGCTAGCCGGTATGCGTGGTCTGATGGCGAAGCCAGATGGCTCTATCATCGAAACGCCAATCACGGCGAACTTCCGTGAAGGCCTGAACGTTCTTCAGTACTTTATCTCTACGCACGGTGCGCGTAAGGGTCTTGCAGATACCGCATTGAAGACAGCGAACTCAGGTTACCTGACTCGTCGTCTGGTTGACGTAGCCCAAGACGTGGTCGTGACCGAAACCGATTGTGGCACCGAAGGCGGTATCCACATGATGGCGGTTATCGAAGGCGGTGACGTGAAAGAAGCACTGCGTGAGCGTGTGCTGGGTCGTGTCGTGGCTGAAGACGTACTGAAGCCGGGTACTGACGAGGTGCTTGCACCACGTAACACCCTGTTGGATGAGAAGTGGTGTGACATTCTTGAGCAGCACTCTGTCGATAAGGTAAAAGTACGCTCTGTCGTAACCTGTGAAACTGACTTCGGTTGTTGTGCACACTGTTACGGTCGTGACTTGGCACGTGGTCACTTGGTGAACCACGGTGAGTCTGTGGGCGTTATCGCGGCACAGTCTATCGGTGAGCCAGGTACACAGCTGACCATGCGTACGTTCCACATCGGTGGTGCGGCATCGCGTGCGGCGGCAGAAAACAACATCCAGGTGAAGAACAAAGGTTCTATGCACCTGCACAATGTGAAATCCGTGACCAACAGCGACGGTAAGCTAGTGATTACCTCGCGTGCGTCAGAGATGACCATTGTTGATGAGTTCGGTCGTACGAAAGAAAGCTACAAAGTGCCTTACGGTGCCTTGCTGAGCAAGAAAGATGGTGAAGCGGTTGAAGCTGGCGACGTCGTTGCTAACTGGGACCCGCACACCATGCCAATCATCACCGAAGTAGAAGGTAGCGTTCGCTTCGTAGACATGATTGATGGCGTCACCATGCAGCGTCAAACTGATGAACTGACCGGCCTGTCTTCTATCGTGGTCATGGATGCCTCTGAGCGCCCATCATCCGGTAAAGATAAGCGCCCTGCAGTGAAACTGGTTGATGCGCAAGGCAATGACATGATGATCCCAGGCACTGATATGCCGGTTCAATACTTCTTGCCGGGTAACGCAATTGTTCAGCTGGATGACGGCGCGAACGTTGGCATTGGTGACACCTTGGCGCGTATCCCGCAAGAAAGCGGCGGTACCAAGGATATCACCGGTGGTCTGCCACGTGTTGCTGACCTGTTCGAAGCGCGTAAGCCAAAAGAGCCAGCTATCTTGGCGGAGATCACAGGTACTGTTTCCTTCGGTAAAGAAACCAAAGGTAAACGTCGCCTGATCATCACCCCAGAAGAAGGCCAAGCCTACGAAGAGATGATTCCAAAATGGCGTCAGCTCAACGTATTCGAAGGTGAAAAAGTCGAGAAAGGTGATGTGATCGCTGATGGTCCAGAATCACCGCACGACATCTTGCGTCTGCGTGGTGTTCACGCAGTGGCTGAGTACATCACCAACGAAGTTCAAGACGTTTACCGTCTGCAAGGCGTTAAGATCAACGATAAGCATATCGAGACCATCGTGCGTCAGATGTTGCGTAAGGTGACCATTAAGTCTGCAGGTGATACCGACTTCTTGGAAGGCGAGCAAGTGGAATACTCACGTGTGACCATTGCTAACCGTGAACTTGAAGCGGAAGGCAAGCGTCCAGCGACCTATGGTCGTGACCTGCTGGGTATCACTAAAGCCTCGTTGGCGACTGAGTCATTCATCTCAGCGGCATCGTTCCAGGAAACCACGCGCGTGCTGACAGAAGCAGCCGTAGCGGGTAAACGTGATGACTTACGTGGTCTGAAAGAGAACGTGATTGTGGGTCGTTTGATCCCAGCCGGTACTGGTTTCGCGTATCATAAAGATCGTCAAGCCAAACGTGCTGAGCCTGAACAGCCTGTTGCACCACAGATTGATGCTGAGCAAGCCTCACAAGATCTGGCAGCACTGTTGAATGCAGGACTGAACGACGACAATTAATCGATTGTCTCGCACCATTGAAAAGGCACCTCCTCGGAGGTGCCTTTTGTTTTTCTGCCCTAGAGCACAAAAAAACGCCGCCAAGAGGCGACGGATTCGTTTATTCACTGATACGTATTTACGCGCCAGGCGGGTGAGCTAAGCTATCTGCAATGACACGAATTAGTGTGTCTTCTAACTCGAAACGTTGTTCCAGCAGCTCGCCGATCGCTGAGATGTCTTCATCAAAGTCGGGGAAGTGATAGTCCTCATCATCCCAATCAAGCTCACTAAATTTGTCGTTGAAATCGAGCAAAGGATCCGTGGTGTCAACAATGCGGAAATACAAGCTATCGGTTTCTTGTGTTGCCGAGAAGCCGGTAGACTGCCATCGCTCCATGACCATGTTATAAATCTTAAAATGCCCCGTGGAGATGTAATCGACCAAGTGATCGCAGAAGCGGTCAATTTCTTCTTTGCTGGGCAGATTCTGCTTCTTTTTTACCGCGACACCTGCCACGTTGTAGTATTCAACCAGCAGCTGACGACGTAACTCGAGCCAGTAATCGATGACGTCATCGTAACCGCTCCATTGTGCTTTAGTACGTTCAAGTTTTTTCAGCATGATCGGCGTCCTCGTGATCGATCAGCGAATGGGTGGCACTATATACGGCCAACTTAAAATTAACGGGCTGCTCAATCCTTTGCATCACGTTATGAAGTTAGATTGCCAGTATTCAAGTATAGCTGCAAGGCTAAGGAAGTGACCATGTCTCAGAATCAACAAGCCGTCTATTTGTGTGCGGTTGTCGACGGAAAACTCTGGCTTCCTCACGGTACATTGCCTTTGTTATCCCTATCAGAATTGCCGTTTGCGGTGCAGACGACGATCACCGTTGGTCATTATCAACACATCCCAGTGGTGGGGGCATGGAATTGTAACACCATGCTACCGAGTGATGAGATGGCGGACTTGAGAGCGCTATTATCGGATTTACCGGCTGACTTGTTTGCGCTAGTGGGACGAGTCGTTCAGCTTGATGTGATGCAAAAGCAGCAAGCATTTTGCGGCCGCTGTGGCCACCGTGCGGTATTGGATACACAGTCGGTGGCGATGTGGTGCGCCGTCTGTCAACGTCACGATTATCCGCGTGTGTCGCCTTGTGTGATTGTGGCGGTACGTGATGACAAGCGACTGCTGCTGGCACAGCATCCACGGCATAAAACCGGGATGTATACCGTGATTGCCGGATTCGTTGAGCCCGGTGAAACCCTCGAACAGTGCGTGGCGCGCGAGGTCAAAGAGGAAACGGGGATTGAGGTGAAAAATATCCGTTATATGGATAGCCAGCCGTGGGCCTTTCCTTCCAATGTCATGATGGGTTTTTTGGCCGACTATGCAAGCGGTCAGCTACGGCCAGATTATGAGGAATTGACGGATGCACAATGGTTTGACTGCCAATCACTCCCGCCAGTTGCACCTCAAGGGACCATTGCGCGGCGCTTGATTGACGCAAGCTGCGCGCTTGCGCAGGAATAAAAAAACCCGGCCGTAGGGAAGCCGGGGTAAGATGCGAACATAATTGTCTTTCGCAGACCTATTGTCGTTATGCGTTGGTTGTATCATGTGGTGAGAAAAGCAGCAATCATCGCCCACCCTTGGGATGACAGTTTTATGATCCTGTTAACAAAGGTTGGCTTTTGTTGCGACTCGACAGTGATACAATGACGCCTCTTTTCGCTCACAGGCTTTAACACAATGACTGAACTGAAAAACGATCGCTATTTACGCGCTTTACTCAAACAGCCAGTGGATTGCACCCCCGTGTGGATGATGCGTCAAGCTGGTCGCTATCTGCCAGAATACCGCGAAGTACGTGCGCAAGCCGGTGATTTTCTGTCATTGTGTAAAAATGCAGAGCTGGCGTGTGAAGTGACTTTACAACCTTTACGCCGCTTTGATCTCGATGCCGCTATTCTGTTCTCCGACATTTTGACCATCCCCGATGCGATGGGACTGGGTTTGTATTTTGAGACCGGAGAGGGGCCGAAGTTTGCGCGCCCGATTACCTGTAAGGCGGACGTCGATAAAATCGGCATTCCCGATCCTGAAGGTGAGCTGCAATATGTGATGAATGCCGTACGCACTATTCGTCACGAATTGAACGGAGACGTTCCCTTGATTGGTTTTTCCGGCAGCCCTTGGACGCTCGCCACCTACATGGTGGAAGGGGGCAGCTCGAAAGCCTTTACCAAGCTTAAGAAGATGATGTATGCCGAGCCACAAACCCTGCATGCATTACTCGATAAGCTTGCCGATAGCGTGACCAGCTATTTGAATGCGCAAATCAAAGCGGGCGCCCAATCGGTGATGATCTTTGATACTTGGGGTGGGGTATTAACCCCGCGTGATTATTACGACTTCTCACTCCAATACATGCATAAAATTGTGGATGGTCTGATCCGTGAGCATGAAGGCCGTCGTGTCCCAGTGACCTTGTTTACCAAAAACGGCGGAATGTGGCTTGAGAAAATCGCGGCGACCGGTTGCGATGGTGTGGGGTTAGATTGGACAATCGATATTGCCGATGCCAAAGCACGGATTGGTGATAAAGTGGCCTTGCAAGGCAATATGGACCCGTCCATCCTCTATGCTCAGCCTGATCGTATCCGTCAAGAGGTTGCGACTATCCTAGAAGGATTTGGCGAAGGGACAGGCCATGTCTTTAATCTCGGCCACGGGATCCACCTCGATGTCCCGCCGGAAAACGCCGGGGTGTTTGTCGATGCGGTGCATGAGTTGTCCCGTCTGTATCACGACTAAGCTAGCACGCTCGCCAATGGCGAGCGTTTTTTTACCTCGGTGCAGTGAACAACGCCTGTTGGATCTGCGTTTGCAGGGCTGGCACTACCTGTTCTTCAAACCATGGATGACGACGTAGCCATAACGTATTTCTGGGCGAGGGGTGAGGTAGCACAAAAGTGTGCGGTGCCCACTGCCGCCAGTGTTTGACGGTTTCGGTCAATGTTTTGGGCTTATTGGCTAAATAGTACTGCTGAGCATACTGGCCAATCAGCAAGGTCACCGCAACGTTAGGGAGGTGCGCTTTGATTGCCTTGTGCCACACAGGCGCACAAATGCGGGCAGGCGGCAAATCGCCCGATTTACCTTTGCCCGGATAGCATAGCCCCATCGGCATAATGGCAAATAAGTCAGGCTGATAGAATTGCTCGCGCGTGACCCCCAGCCATTCTCGTAAGCGGTCGCCACTGGGATCATTAAAGGGCAGGCCACTGTCATGGACGCGTCTACCGGGTGCTTGGCCGATAATCAGTACCCGCGCATCCGTACTGGCTTGGATCACAGGACGAGGTCCATCAGGTAGCCAATGTTGGCATAATCGGCATGCTTGTGCTGCGGATAACCCTGTCTCCAAATCCGAAAACGTCATCTAGTACCCTTTATCAAAATCGACGTGGTGGAGCAAAGGCTCGCCAGCATGCCAGCGCCGATAGTTATCCGTAAACAGCTTAAAGACCTGATCGGGGAAGCTAACGGCAGCAATATGCGGTGTCACTGTCACCTTGGGGTGTGTCCAAAACGGATGCGACTCGGGCAGGGGCTCCTGTTGCATCACATCCAAGACCGCGCCGCGAAGCTGCTTCGCCTCCAGTGCGTGGATCAGGGCGGGCTCATCCACGGTGGCACCGCGCCCTACGTTAATAAAGAAAAGATCCTGCGCATGCTGCCAAAACGCCGCATTCAGGCATTGGTGTGTTTTGTCTGTGGCGGGCAAAGTGCTTACTAACACATCAACCTCACGCAACCGTTGCTGTAATTCGGGCAGTGTCATGGTGTGATCAAACGCCTCGACAGACCGGCCGGTTTGGTTGGTGCCCAGTACCTTCATGCCAAACGCGTGAGCGACGGTCGCGATATACTGGCCAATCGCTCCTGTGCCTAAAATGGCGAGCGTTTGCCCATGCAATGACTGATAGGGCTGAGGCTGCCAGTGACACTGCGCTTGCTGTTTGGCGTACTGACCAATATGGCGAGTATTCGTCAGTAGGTGTCCGAAA
Organism: Salinivibrio sp. PR5; assembly: GCF_001996085.1. Lineage (NCBI taxonomy): Bacteria > Pseudomonadati > Pseudomonadota > Gammaproteobacteria > Vibrionales > Vibrionaceae > Salinivibrio > Salinivibrio sp. PR5. Next base: position 47,095 of record NZ_MUFK01000005.1, on the reverse strand, counting down.
ACATATTCGGCCATCAAGGGGCCAAAAATACCGCGCACATTGGTGAGCTGATAGTGGCGGAACGGCGCCTGAATCAGCGCATCGGTCCCAGCGAAGGTGGATTGCAACCAGCGCAACGCGTTGGCATGAGGCAGCTTTGACACGGCAAGCGGTGGGTCAGCTAGCCAGATCGTGGCCTCTGCTGCGTTATGGGTGACGGCGAGATCGGGGAGTTGGGCCGCTGCCAGTAATTGATGGTAGGTCGCAGCATGCTCACTGATCACATAAACTTTATCCACAAAGGCTCCTTTTTATGGGGCGGTGAATCAAGTACACTTGCACCCAATTTACCGACGGACAATTGTCCCCCGTTATTTAAGATCAATTGGCTATGTTAAGAAACCCCTTACAACTGCGTTTGGAAAAATGTGAGACTTGGCAGCACGTCAGTTTTATGGCTGCGCTGGTGGAGCGTATGTACCCTAACTATGCCCTTTACTGTGCGCAAACTGAATTTGCCGACCCGCAAGCGTTTCGCAATATTCTTGATGCAGTGTGGGAATCACAAACAGTGAAAGGGGCCAAAATTGACTTTGAGCGACAGCTAGAAAAGCTGGAACCATTGATCCCTGCGCTCACCGATGACGCGATTTACCTCACTTATCCAGCCATTGATGCCTGCGCGGCATTATCACACCTTCTTCACGCCTTGCTTGACCGTGATGAAATGCTGACCATTACGCTGAAAGTGAGCCAGCAGTCGGTGATGAGCGTCGCGCAACTGGAAGAAGCACAAACCGGCGATGCAGTCACCGATGAAAACCAGAAGGCGAATGAAGCTGTGTGTGATGAATGGGACGCGCAGTGGGCGATTTTCCGGGTACTGAAAAGTGCGGAAACCCGCGACGTTGAGATGCTCAAAGGCATTCGCCAAGAGTTACGCGAGGCGGGTGTGAGCAACTTAGGATTAAGTCTCTGAACCGCGGAAAATGAGATAAAAAAGGCGGCTTCGGCCGCCTTTTGTGTTTAGGTTATCCCGATGACTCATCCGATTGGCGCTGTACCGGCGGTTCATCGTCGTCTTGGCTCTCAATCATCTTATGCTGCTTTTTCCATGACTCCCAACGCTGGTAGGCCAATTGCTGCATATCGGTGACAGTATCCGCTTCATCAATGATCTCGCGGCCGGTTAAGTACTCGAAAATATCTTCCAGCGTGATAATCCCTTGCACCGTCCCGTACTCGTCTACGATCATCGCTAATTGCGCGCGACGGATCATTAAGATATCGAACGCTTGTAATACGCTATTGCCGGGCAAAATCACCGCGAGTGGACGCATAAGGTCACCCAAGGTGGTACGTCGAGCCCCGCGTGTCTTGGCGGCATAGATATCGGATTTGTGGACAAAACCTAAAATATCATCACGCTGTTCGCCATAAATCAACGGGCGCGAGAAGGGACAATCACTGTGCTCGGTTAGAAAGGTATCTACACTCATCTCCGCCGGGACACGAAAGAGCACTGGGCGTGGGGTCATCAACTGCGTGGCAGGGAGCTCACGCAGTTTCAACATGTTGTTGAGCATCTGGGTTTCATCTTCACCCATTTCACCACTTTCTGAGGCGAGCATCGCCATGGCCGAGATTTCATCACGCAGTTTGACATGGGTCGCGTCAGAGCTAAGACGCTTGGTTATTTGCTCGGATACCCACACAAAGGGGGTCAGGCCCCATACCATCCACTTCAATACAATCGCCGCCCCTGGCGCCAATTGCGGCCAGAAGTTGGCACCAATGGTTTTTGGGATAATCTCGGAGAGTAATAAAATAGCCAGTGTGAGTACTGCGGAGAATACCCCAACCCATGCATCGCCAAACACATTGGCCGCTTGTGCCCCTGCACCTGCTGCCCCCACGGTGTGCGCAATGGTGTTTAAGGTGAGGATCGAAGCCAGTGGTCGGTCGATATTATCTTTTAAGGCGGTCAGTTTCGCCGCGGCTGGGTGTTCTTGCTGACGGAGATTCGCCAAATAGCTTGGCGTAATACTCAATAGGATTGCTTCAAGCACAGAACAAATGAAAGATACACCAATAGATAATGAGATAAATAGGACAAGAGTCAGCATATATTCCCGAGTATGAAAGCCAGTCGTCCCCTTAAAGATCAGGCCAGTGGCGGGCTTTTACAACCATTCAAATGAGAAAAAGCGCAACAAATTGTGAGATCGCGCTCAGTTTGTGGTTAAAGAGCCTCCATATAGTCTCACCAAGCGCCACAAACCTTTGCCAGCCGGGCTTCTTTTGAATTAGAGTGAGCTCGTCTCTAAAAAAACCTAGAAGGGAAGACATAATGAACAAGACCCAACTGATCGACCTGATCGCTGAAAAAGCCGACCTTTCAAAAGCGCAAGCAAAAGCAGCACTGGAAGCGACTTTGGGCGGAATTGAAGGTGCCCTAAAAGAAGGCGAGCAGGTGCAACTGATTGGCTTCGGTACGTTTAAAGTAAACCACCGTGCAGCGCGCACGGGTCGTAACCCACAGACGGGTCAAGAGATCCAAATTTCAGCGGCTAACGTGCCAGCCTTTGTGGCAGGTAAAGCACTGAAAGACGCGGTTAAGTAAGCGTCAATCGTCATTATCGCCATAGCCTCTGCTATGGCGTTTTTGTCTCTGGGTGACGCAAAATGCGAAGAGTATGGGCGTTATCGCTGATCATACTGCTCACGGCCTGTAGCCGTGGCGAACCCCCTAAGCCTGTCACACGGGTAACAGCCTCTGTTGCGGGTGACCACAGTGCGGTCTATTGGCTCGATAGCCAACAGGGGCGCCCAATCAGCTTGTCAGAGCATGTTTGGCAAGGGGATTACGGCGAGTATCGCGGCGAATATGTGTGGCGAGATGGCCAATTACGTGCCTTAAAGCGTGAAGGTGAACAGCTCGCAGATAATACGCGTGTCCCTTTTTCTCTCCATGTCCGTTTTGATGCCAGTGGCGAACCTGTATTTCAACGCTATCGCCAAGATGGCGCGATTATTCCCCTCGACAGTGCTGCGTTAACGCGCCTGTATCAAGAGTCCAATCAGATCCTCGGCCAAGCCCAAGGCCAAATCGCGCGCAATGTGTCTGTCTTGCAGGGACAGCGAATAGGTGAATATTGGGTAGATTGCCGTGGCGAACGGCAGCGTTGGGTCTTTGATGATGCGATCCCGCCTGTGGTGGTGAGCAAGCTGCTCCAGCCGGGTACCTTTGTGATTGGCGCTGGGAATCCCGGTATTGGCAAAGATACCATCGATGCCTTGGTCATGGTGCGCCGTGAAAAGGCGTGCTTAACCCGTCCTCAGCTATTGGCAGAATAAAAAATGCGCCCCGAAGGCGCATTGTGGCAGAGTCTCGGTCACTGATTTACTTATGATGTAGCGTTTTCGCGGGCGATGGCGCGATGGGCAATATCACGGCGGTAAAAGCAGCCCGGCCACTGGATCATGGCAGCCAGCGTATCAGCCCCTTGTTTTGCCGTGGTCACATTCTCACCTAATGCGGTAGCACAGAGTACACGCCCGCCAGCGGTCACGATATCGCCGTCTTTTAGCGCGGTACCTGCGTGAAACACTTTGGCCGTCTCACTATCGGTGGGCAACCCAGTGATACGATCGCCTTTTCGATACTCACCTGGATAGCCGCCAGCGGCTAAGACCACACCCACGGCTGCACGCGGATCCCAGTGAGACTCGACCTTATCAAGGCGTCCCTCTGTGCCCGCCAAGCAAAGCGCAACCAAGTCAGATTGCAAGCGCATCATAATTGGTTGGGTTTCCGGATCGCCGAAGCGACAGTTAAACTCGACCACTTTTGGGGTGCCATCGGCGGTAATCATGAGTCCTGCGTACAAAAAGCCGGTGTAGGGCACACCGTCTTCGTGCATCCCTTTCACGGTGGGCATGATCACCTCGTCCATCACGCGTTGATGGATTGCATCGGTGACCACAGGCGCGGGCGAGTATGCACCCATACCGCCGGTATTAAGGCCGGTATCGCCTTCTCCGACCCGTTTGTGGTCTTGGCTGGTGGCCATTGGCAGCACATGCTCACCATCGACCATGACGATAAAGCTTGCTTCTTCACCTTGCAGAAATTCCTCGATGACCACTCGGTGACCGGCTTCACCAAACGCATTGCCCGAGAGCATATCGCGCACTGCCTCGGTGGCTTCTTGCTCGGTCATCGCGACAATGACCCCTTTTCCAGCAGCAAGGCCGTCGGCTTTGACCACAATGGGCGCGCCTTTTTCCTCGATGTAGGCTAATGCGGGCTCTACCGTCGAAAAGGTTTGGTAGTCAGCGGTGGGAATGCCATGTCGCGCTAAAAAGTCTTTACTGAAGGCTTTCGAGCCCTCAAGTTGCGCGGCCGCTTGAGTAGGACCAAAGATGGCCAAGCCGTGCTCGCGGAAGGCATCGACCACGCCCAACACCAAAGGTGCTTCAGGGCCCACGATGGTCAAATCAATTTGTTGCTCGCGGGCAAAGGCCAGTAATCCTTCAACGTCATCAGCCGCGATCGCAATATTACTCAACTTGGTTTCATGCGCGGTGCCGGCGTTTCCCGGCGCGCAATACACGAGCTCAACGTTGGATGATTGGGCGGCTTTCCACGCCAGCGCATGTTCGCGGCCACCGCCACCAATAACTAATACCTTCATGTGTTCTCCTTCATCGCCCACTTAGTGGCGGAAATGGCGCATACCGGTAAAGACCATCGCCATACCATGCTCATTGGCGGCAGCAATCACTTCGTCATCACGCATCGAACCGCCCGGTTGGATCACGCAGGTGATCCCAGCTTTTGCTGCAGCATCAATGCCGTCACGGAAAGGGAAGAAGGCATCGGAGGCCATCACGCTACCGGCCACTTCGAGCTGCTCATCGGCCGCTTTGATGCCAGCTATTTTCGCCGAGTAGACGCGGCTCATTTGGCCGGCGCCCACGCCGATGGTCATGCTGTCTTTGGCATACACAATCGCGTTTGATTTCACGTATTTTGCCACTTTCCAGCAAAATAGCGCATCGCTAAGCTCTTTGTCTGTAGGCTGACGCTCAGTGACAATACGCAAATCGTCTAAACCGACCATACCTTGGTCGCGTGCTTGGACTAACAAGCCGCCATTGACGCGCTTGCTATCCCACCCTGTGGTGCGCGCTTGCCATTGGCCACATTCGAGAAGACGGACGTTTTTCTTTGCCGCAACCGCTGCTTTGGCGGCCTCACTGACACGAGGTGCGATGATCACTTCAACAAATTGACGTTCAACAATGGCGAGTGCCGTGTCGCCGTCCAGCTCACGGTTAAAGGCAATAATGCCACCAAATGCTGAGGTCGGATCGGTTTGATAAGCACGCTGATAGGCGCTGAGTAAGTCTTCGCCAATGGCAACGCCACAGGGGTTGGCGTGCTTTACAATCACGCAGGCAGGCTGTTCAAACTCTTTTACGCACTCTAATGCCGCATCGGTGTCAGCGATATTGTTATAAGACAACGCCTTGCCCTGTAGTTGGGTCGCCGTTGCCACCGAGGCTTCTTGCGGTTGGGCTTCAGTATAAAACGCACCTGCCTGATGGCTGTTTTCGCCGTAGCGCATGTCTTGCTTTTTAACCCAATGTTGGGTCAGGGTGCGTGGGAATGGCGAGTCTTGGCTCTCTTCTGCCTGATGATAGGCAGGCACTTGGGTGCCAAAGTAATTCGCAATCATGGCATCGTAGGCTGCGGTGTGCTCAAACGCGGCAATGGCTAAATCAAAGCGCGTGGCATGTGTCAAAGACTGCTGGTGCTGATCCATCTCGGTAAGCACGCGATCATAGTCTTGGCTGTTCACCACAATGGTGACGTCGGCATGGTTTTTCGCCGCTGAGCGCACCATGGTTGGGCCGCCGATATCGATATTCTCGATGGCTTGCTCGCGTGTGCAATCTGGGTTGGCAACGGTTTGGGCGAACGGGTAGAGATTCACCACCACCATATCAATCGGTGCGATCTGATGCTGTTCCATTACCGCATCGTCTTGACCGCGTCGGCCCAAAATGCCGCCGTGAATTTTGGGGTGGAGGGTTTTCACGCGGCCATCCATCATTTCTGGGAAGCCGGTATGCTCGGAGACTTCGGTGACCGCGAGGCCGTTTTCTGCGAGTAAACGGGCAGTACCGCCGGTCGATAGCAGTTCGACACCGCGTTGGGCGAGAGCTTGGGCAAACTCGACCACACCGGTTTTATCAGACACGCTGAGTAACGCGCGACGAATAGGACGCAGATTTTCCATGGCTTAGTTCTCTTCACTGACAGATTGAATGCTTATCAAAGCCCATCGTGTCTATCAACAGGGATAAGCTTTATTAAACCGCCAATTGTCAAAGCGGCGACATTCTATCTGATTTTGTTTGCGCAATCGATTGCTATTTGCTGATGGCGACATTTTTATTGTTTTTATCCGGCTGTCGTTGCTCGTCTTCATGCAACGCTGGTCATAAGAGCCCGCCTTTGCTACAAAAAGAAGGTTCATCCAACATGAAAAGGAGCGGTGATGACCAAGTTGCTGCAAATCGGTGAGCTAGCCAAGCACTGTGGTGTCTCCACCGATACACTGCGTTTTTATGAAAAGTCTGGCTTGTTGGCACCGAGTGCGCGCACAGAGGGTGGATACCGGCTTTATGCCGATGATGCCATTAGCCAAGTCATGTTCATTTTGCGCGGCAAAGAAATGGGATTATCGCTTGATGAAATTCACGAGCTGTCTGACATTCGCGAAGAAGCGACCTTGCACACCTGTGCAGAAGTGAAAGGGATCACCCAGCGGCGCCTGAATGAGGTCTCAGAGAAGATAGCCGCGCTTGAGCGGGTCAAGCATGCACTGACACGCTTAAATGCCGCCTGCTGCGGTATGGACGACGATGACGCGACCCATTGCTCAATATTAGAAACCCTAGCGGACAGCGAAGATTCCAACTCATGCTGTTAAGGGAAGGTGCGTTGTACCATCAGAGAAAACAAAAACGGGCCAACCGATTGACGGCTAGCCCGTTTTATAACAGCCAAACCAATGATTGATTAGTTCATGCCGTATTTTTTCAGTTTCTTACGCAATGTACCGCGGTTGATGCCCATCATGGTGGCTGCGCGGGTTTGGTTACCGCGGGTGTATTGCATGATGGTATCCAGCAGTGGCTGCTCAACTTCTGCGAGGACAAGCTCATACAGATCGTTGACTTCCTGGCCATTCAATTGCGCTAGGTAGTTCTTCAGGGATGCTTTTACAGAGTCACGAAGTGGCTTTTGCGTAATTTGATCTTGTGAAGTTACAGTCGTTACTGTCAATGCTTCGGAAGTCAGGTTTTGTTCGAACATATTCTGTCAGCTCTTCTCGTATTTATGCAACGTTGTCGAAGTAGCCTTGCAGCGCATCGATCTGCTGTTGTGCATCTTCGATTGCGTTGAAGGTTCGGCGAAAATCGCCAATTTGATCATGCTCTTTCAGGTACCACCCCACGTGCTTACGGGCGATACGTAATCCTTTGAGCTCCCCATAAAAGTGATGAAGCTCTTGAACATGACCCAACAAAATCGTCCTAACCTCTTCTAGTGAAGGGGCAGGCAGGTACTCACCAGTGGTGAGATAGTGGTGGATTTCGCGAAAAATCCACGGGCGTCCTTGAGCAGGACGACCAATCATTAATGCATCAGCACCTGTGTAATCCAGCACATAACGTGCTTTTTCCGGAGAATCAATGTCGCCATTGGCAATCACTGGGATCGACACAGCCGCTTTGGCTGCTTTAATGCTGTCGTACTCCGCTTCCCCTTTGTACATGCAGGCGCGCGTGCGGCCATGCAGGGCAAGGGCTTGGATACCACAATCTTCCGCCATCCGGGCGATCTCTACACAGTTCTTATTGTCCGGGTCCCAACCTGTACGGGTTTTCAATGTCACCGGCACATCCACCGCGTTTACCGTGGCTTTGAGGATTTGCTCAATGAGGTCCGGTCGCGTTAGCAAGGCAGAGCCGGCTAACTTCTTATTGACCTTTTTCACTGGGCAACCCATGTTGATGTCGATGACTTGTGCCCCGTTTTCGACACAAAAGCGGGCCGCCTCGGCCATTAGCTCTGGCTCGGCACCGGCGATCTGAACCGAACGAAGGCCAGACTCGTCAATATGAACCATGCGCTTTTGCGATTTGTTCGTTCGCCATAAGGCTGGATTAGACGACATCATTTCACTGACCGCCATGCCTGCGCCGTGCGCAAGACATAACTCACGAAAAGGTCGGTCCGTGACACCTGCCATTGGGGCAACGATCAACGGGACATCCAGGTTATAAGGTCCGATACGCAAAAGCTCTAAATCCTCTGTCAGCCGCTCTGAGTCAGCAAGGGCGCGCATTTTACGCATTTTTGACGCGTCTGAAAAGGACAATATTTGAGCATTGATGGCTTGATTTTTACAGCACTTTTTGTATCAGTCGCGTTTCGCTGATTAATCAAGCATTTCGAGTAGCACGTCAACGATGACTTACCGACCTTGTTAAGGGTACGGTAAGCCGTTTGTACGACGATGCGAACGATTAAGCGGGTAACTGACCGCTAATTCGGCACCACTCTTCACGCTCTACGATCGGGTCGATAGTGAGGCTGTCGCGGTAGTGATTGGCGACGTCTTCTGCTTGGGTATCGAGGACACCAGACATCGCTAATTGGCCGCCGGGTTTGATGAGTCCTTTGATCACGCCAGACAGCTCACGGAGTGGACCGGCCAGAATATTGGCCACCACTACATCGGCTTGGAGATCGGCCGGTTGGTCTTTAGGCAAATACAAGTGCAGTTGGTCGGCGACACCGTTGCGCTCTGCGTTATCTTTGGACGCCAGTAGTGCTTGAGGATCGATATCAATGCCAATCACACGCTCGGCACCGAGTTTGATGGCGGCAATCGCAAGGATCCCAGAGCCACAACCGAAGTCGATTACCGTTTTACCGCTGAGGTCGAGTCCGTCGAGCCACTCGAGGCAAAGCGCGGTAGTCGGGTGTGATCCTGTGCCAAAGGCGAGGCCAGGGTCGAGCATCACGTTGACGGCATTATCATCAGGGACTTCACACCAAGTTGGGCAGATCCACAGGCGCTCACCAAACTGCATTGGCTTGAAGTTATCCATCCAAGCGCGTTCCCAGTCTTTATCCTCAAGCTGTTCGACCTTGTGGGCAAAGTTGTCCGCCAACAATGGGCTCGCGTTTAACACGGCCAACACGGTCGACATGTCCGCTTGGGCGTCGTATAGCGCCATGATGTCGGTTTCGCCCCACAGACGGGTTTCACCAGGCAAAGGTTCAAAAACAGGCGTGTCTTTGGCATCTAAAAAGGTGACGGAAAGGGCGCCCGCTTCTTCCATTAGTAGGTCGCCAATGGCTTCTGCATTTTCAGCAGTTGCATTCAGTTTTAATTGGATCCAAGGCATGGTGAGGTCCGTATAAAAATTAAACGCTGATTATATCAAATATCTCTCTCCTTGTGATGTACGAGTCTCCGAGGGCGACGCATTTTGCTTAGCAGAATGCGACTATTTGCCTGTTTTTTCTGCCTTAGGTACCGATTATCTTTTTCTGGTTGTTTTTTAACCATTGCATTCATAGGGTTAAATGCTGATTGATTTTTAGGCACGTTTTTTGACTCATTATGCACGCGATTTACCATAGAGGGAGTGCCACCATGAAAGATAATGGGCCAGTAACGCAGAAAGAAGTGAGGTTTGAAGGGCGCGGAGAGCTTGTTTCTGTGACTGACATGAAAGGACGTATTACTTATGTCAACGATGCATTTGTTGACATTAGTGGCTACTCCCTCAATGAGTTAATTGGCAGTGATCACTCTATGGTACGGCACCGAGACATGCCGCCAGCCGCGTTCAATGATATGTGGAAGACCATTAAGGCGGGTAAAAATTGGCGCGGTGTGGTGAAAAACCGATGCAAAAATGGGGATCATTATTGGGTGAATGCCTTTGTATGCCCGGTGGTCAAAAATGATCAGGTTGTTGGCTTTCAATCCGTACGCAGTGAGCCTACCCGTGAGGAAATAGAAAAGGCTGAAGCCTTGTATGCTCGGATGCGCAAAGATAGCTCGATAGCGATGCCTCGACCGTCATGGCTTCAGCGTCTGCAGATAAGACACTTTGTGCGTGGTATGTCCGCAGTCAGTGCGGTACTTAGCCTTGCTGTTGCTTATCAAGCGTTTATTCACGGGCTTATGTTTGCCTTTTATGCCGCTATCGGCACGATCGTGAGCGTAGTTTTATTAGCTTGGGTTGTCCGCCACCGTGTCCTGTTTACGGTGGAAAAAACCACCCGAGCCATGCGCTTGTTGGCCTCGGGTGATCTCGATAATGCGACAGAGCCAGTTCGCTATGACGAGATGGGAGAGCTGGCCGATAACTTTCGTATGGTGAAAGCACGATTTGGGGTCATTATTGGTCAAGTCATGGAGAATACCTCCCGACTGGTGCAGTACGCGGATGGACTGTCAGAGCGTGGCTATACCATGCAAAATCAGATGCATGCTCAAGTGCAACACACAACGCAAGTGGCCAGTGCGATGTCGCAAATGAGCTCGACAGTCGAAGAAGTGGCACAAAATATGACTCGTACCGCTGAAACTATTGAGCAAACCCAAGACAGTACGTGCCGAGGGGATGAGCTGGTATCGGCGGCAAGCGCAAGCATGGAACAATATATGGCAGATTTAGAGCAGACGATTGCTCAGATCCAAGCCAGTGCGGCAGAGAGTGAAAAAATTAGTACGGTCACCGAGACGATCAGCGACATTGCAGAGCAAACCAACTTGCTCGCACTGAATGCAGCCATTGAAGCGGCACGTGCTGGGGATCAGGGGCGTGGCTTTGCGGTTGTTGCCGATGAAGTACGCGGTCTGGCTCAGCGCACGCAGCAAGCGACAGGCGATATTCGCCAGATGTTGGAAGGGTTACGTGTTGGTATTGGACAAGCCTCTGAAAACATCGTGAGCAATAATCAAGTGGCGAAAGAAACCCTCACTCACATTCAAGACTCGAAGCAGATACTTCGTGACATTGTCGATCAAATTAGCCTCGTTCGGGATATGGGCGTACAGGTCGCCACTGCGGCTGATGAGCAGGCGACAGTCACCAAAGAAATGAGTCGTTCTGTCGAGCAAATTCATGAGCAAAGCTCGGCGGCCAGTCAACAAGCCTCAGAAACTGGCGAAGTAGCAAGGCAGCTTACCGAGCACTCGCAAATTCTTAAAGTGGCGTTAGCGGATTTCAAACTCAATGGTGCGAGTGACAAAGCCCACGATTTCTCTGCGATCAAGAATGCGCACTTGGCTTGGAAAAGTAAGATGCGCGCCTTTTTAAATGGCAATGCGGAAGCCATGGATAGAAAAGTGGCGTGCTCTCATCACCATTGCGGGTTGGGTAAATGGTTCTACGGCGAAGGCAAAGATATTGCGGGGCATTTGCCGGCCTATCGCCAGCTTGAAAAGCCACATGCACAGCTGCATCGTACCTTGAAGGACATCATTGACTTGCATGACAAAGGTAATCTCGAAGCGGCAAACAACAAGTATTTAGAGATCGAACCCTTATCGCACCAAGTCGTCGCAGGGATAGAGGCGTTGGAGCAGCAACTTATGCCTCGTTAGTCTCTGTATGGGGAGAAAGAGATGAAAACCTGCCGTCTCGACGCGGCAGGTTTTTTCTATGCGAAATACAGATTAAGACAATCCGAGTTTCTTCTCGAGGTAGTGAATGTTGGCCCCACCGTGTTGGAAGTGCTCATCGTTCATAATATCGATTTGCAGCGGAATATTGGTTTTAATGCCATCAATCACGGTTTCGGCCAGCGCATTGCGCATACGAGCAATCGCAACATCGCGGTTCTCACCGTAACAAATCAGCTTACCAATCATGGAGTCATAGTGAGGAGGAACACGATAGCCCGCATACACATGTGACTCCCAACGCACACCCATACCGCCTGGTGAGTGGAAACGCTCAATTTTACCCGGGCTCGGAATAAAGCGCTCTGGGTCTTCGGCATTAATACGACATTCGACCGCATGGCCGCGAATGCGAATATCATCTTGGGTAAACGACAGAGGCTGACCCGCTGCAATGCGCAGTTGCTCTTTGACCAGATCCACACCGGTAACCATTTCGGTGACAGGGTGTTCAACTTGGATACGGGTGTTCATCTCGATAAAGAAGAACTCGCCGTTTTCGTACAAGAATTCAAAGGTACCTGCGCCGCGATAACCGATTTCGATACAGGCACGGCAGCAACGCTCGCCGATAAACTTACGCATTTCATCGGTAATCCCGGGTGCTGGCGCTTCTTCAACCACCTTTTGGTGACGGCGTTGCATCGAGCAATCACGTTCACCGAGGTGAATCGCACCACCTTGGCCGTCCGCCAAGACTTGCACTTCGACGTGGCGTGGGTTTTCAAGGAATTTCTCCATGTACACCATGTCGTTGCTAAACGCGGCTTTGGCTTCGGCGCGGGTCATCGCAATGGCATCCACCAGTTCGGCTTCAGAGCGAACCACACGCATACCACGGCCACCGCCGCCGCCTGACGCTTTGATGATCACCGGGTAGCCAATACGTTTGGCGATGGTTTTGTTCTTTTCCTGATCGCTACCCAATGGGCCGTCAGAGCCAGGAACACAAGGGACGCCTGCTTTTTTCATCGCTTCGATTGCAGAGACCTTGTCACCCATCAGACGAATAGTGTCGGCTTTGGGGCCGACAAAGACAAAGCCAGAGCGCTCTACTTGCTCAGCAAAATCGGCGTTTTCCGACAAGAAGCCATAACCCGGGTGAATCGCCACCGCGCCGGTGATTTCAGCGGCGCTGATGATACGAGGAATATTTAGGTAGCTTTGGTTGCTCGGCGCAGGACCGATACAAACCGTTTCATCCGCTAACAGGACGTGCTTTAAATCGCGGTCTGCAGTGGAGTGTACCGCCACCGTTTTAATGCCGAGTTCTTTACAAGCACGCAAGATCCGTAGCGCGATTTCACCGCGGTTGGCGATAACAATTTTATCTAACATACGGCCCTCGCTTATTCGATGATTACGAGTGGTTCGTCGAACTCAACTGGCTGGCCGTCTTCACACAGAATCGCTTTTACCACACCGCTCTTATCTGCTTGGATCTGGTTCATCATCTTCATCGCTTCAACGATACACAAGGCATCACCTGCATTGACTTGGCTGCCAACTTCAACAAACGGTGCTGCATCTGGGCTTGGCGCGCGATAGAAAGTACCCACCATTGGCGAAAGAACTTGGTGACCCGTCGGTTCTGGTGCGCTTGCCGGCGCTGCGGCTGGCGCTTCTGCGGCCGTTGCTGCTGGAGCGGCAGGCGCAGGGGCTGGCATGGCATACTGTGGTGCAGCAAACTGAGGCGCGGCAGGTGATGAACGGCTGATACGTACCGACTCTTCGCCCTCAGAAATTTCGAGCTCAGCAATGCCTGACTCTTCAACCAGTTCGATCAATTTTTTGATTTTACGGATATCCATGGTGTCGTCTCTTCTTGTGTTTGTTTTACTGAGCTGCAAACGCCAAATGGCGCGCAGCTGCCGTTAATGCGAATTCGTAGCCATCTGCTCCCAACCCACAAATTACACCGACAGCCTTGTCAGAGAGGTAGGAATGATGACGGAAGGGTTCTCGAGCATGCACATTGGAAAGGTGCACCTCGATAAACGGGATCCCAACACCGAGCAACGCGTCGCGCAGGGCGACGGAGGTGTGCGTAAAAGCGGCAGGATTGATAATGATAAAATCCATCTCACCCATGGCTTGGTGAATGGCATCAATCAGGTTGGCTTCACTGTTGGATTGTAAGTGCTCAAGGTGAAGCCCTAAGGTTGCCGCTTGGGCATGCAACGCGGCGACAATTTGATCGAGCGTTTGGCTACCGTAGTGATCGGGTTCACGCTGGCCTAGCAAATTGAGGTTTGGGCCATTTAAGACTAAAACACGGTTATTTGTAGACATCTTGACGCTTACTTCTCCTATTTGCTGTCAATATGCAGCACTTTGTGGATTCCAGCCTGATGGCATGCTGAATGGGCTTCAAGCACGCCGATTTGTCCTTAGTGGGCTCAATTATAGAGAATTCACCGCAAATCGCAGCAAAATACTGGTCTAATCAGCACACTTTCCCTTTATGGTGTAGCAAAAACTGTCGCGATTGTCGATTGCTGTACTGTCAAGGTTATGTGTTTTTTATCGACGATAAGGATAGGAGTGGTGTTCGCCCAGACAGTTCAGTGGCACAGATCATAAAAACAAAAAAAGCCGCCCGTAGGCGGCAAAGGTTGCTAAGCAATCGTGTCGTTGCGCTACACCACGTTTTCTTTCTCGGCAATCAGCTTGTCGACCACACTCGGATCGGCCAGCGTTGAGGTGTCGCCAAGGCTACCAGTATCACCGGTGGCGATTTTGCGCAGAATACGGCGCATGATTTTTCCTGAACGTGTTTTGGGTAAGGCGTCGGTCCAATGGATAAAATCGGGCGTCGCAATAGGACCAATCTCTTTGCGTACCCACTCTTTCACCTCTTTATGCAGCTCGGCGCTGGGCACCTCACCAGCGTTCAGAGTGATGTAGGCATAAATCGCTTGGCCTTTGATGTCGTGTGGCACACCCACGATGGCGGCTTCGGCAATTTTATCAAAGGCCACCAACGCGGACTCGATTTCTGCGGTCCCCATTCGGTGGCCAGATACGTTAAGGACATCATCGACACGACCTGTAATCCAGTAGTAGCCGTCCTCATCGCGACGCGCGCCGTCACCGGTAAAGTACATGCCCTTGAAGGTTGAGAAATACGTTTGCTCAAAGCGGTCGTGGTCGCCAAACACGGTACGCATTTGTCCCGGCCACGAGTCCAGCATCACCAAATTCCCTTCAGCCGCGCCATCGACAATGTTGCCGACGTTATCGACCAACGCTGGTTGTACCCCAAAGAAGGGTCGGGTGGCAGAACCGGGTTTAAGCGCGGTCGCGCCGGGTAAGGGGGTGATCAATATGCCGCCAGTTTCTGTTTGCCACCACGTATCCACAATCGGGCTTTGACGATTACCAATGGTGGTGTAGTACCATTCCCAAGCTTCTGGGTTAATGGGTTCACCCACCGAGCCCATAATGCGCAGTGAGCTACGTGTCGTTCCCTCAACGGCTTCGTTACCTTTGGCCATCAACGCGCGGATGGCGGTCGGTGCGGTATATAAAATATTCACTTGGTGTTTATCAACCACTTCGCTCATGCGGGCGGTTGATGGGTAGGTGGGCACGCCTTCAAATAAAATCGTCTTCGCGCCATTAGCTAGCGGGCCATAAATGAGATAGCTGTGGCCGGTGATCCAACCCACATCGGCAGTACACCAGAACACCTCCCCGTCTTGATAATCAAAAACGTATTTGAAGGTCATCGCAGCATACACGAGGTAGCCGCCTGTGGTATGCAGTACCCCTTTTGGCGTCCCGGTTGAGCCAGATGTATAGAGGATAAATAAAGGATCTTCGGCATTCATTTCTTCGGGAGGGCAATCGGTTGATGCATTTGCGGTGGCTTCATACCACCACACGTCGCGACCTTCGTGCCAATCAACTTGCCCCCCTGTGCGTTTGAAAACCAGCACGTTATTGACTGACGTGACTTTGCTGTTGGCAAGGGCTTCATCGACGTTCTTTTTCAATGGTACTGCACGGCCGCCACGAACGCCTTCATCCGCGGTAACCACGACTTTAGCGTTGGAGTCGATAATACGTCCCGCCAGCGCTTCAGGTGAGAAACCGCCAAATACCACTGTGTGCACGGCGCCAATACGGGCACAGGCGAGCATCGCGACCGCGGCTTCCATGACCATCGGCATATAAAGACAGACTACATCACCCTTTTTCACGCCATTGTCTTTAAGCGCATTGGCAAATTGGCACACCTGTTGGTGGAGCTGCTTGTAGGTTAGCGTGGCATCGTCCTTCGGATCGTCTCCTTCCCAAATTAAGGCAACCTGATCGCCTTTGTCGTTAAGATGACGATCGATACAGTTGGCGGCCACATTCAAGGTACCATCTTCAAACCAACGAATATCGACGTGGCCGGTATCAAAAGAGGTATGTTTCACCTTGGTATAGGGTTTGATCCAATCAAGAATTTGCCCGTGTTCGCGCCAAAAGCCTTCGGGATCGGTCACTGATTGCTGATAAAGCGCTTGGTAGGTGGCTTCATCCGCGTGTGCCTTTTGTGCAATTGAAGGCATGACGGGGTATACGTGACTATCGCTCATCCTGTTTCTCCTCGTGTCCGCGTAATCTCATGCGGCGCTTCCATGTCGTGAGATGTCAGGCTGTACCGCTGCCTGGCAAATGAAAACCATGCCCTTAAAGGTGTGACAGTTCGTGGGGTCCGGCAATTAGACTTTAGGATGAGGCCATTGATTTATAAGTATTTTGTGCGCTTGTTGGACCATAGATTGCGGGATTGATCTCACTTTTTGTGCAATACGTGTCGTAACGCTGGGTCGCTGTTGGCTATTGCGAACGTAGCATAGGCATGTCGCCATATTGCAAGCGCACGTAAATCAAAGCGGCGGCGATAGTATCGTCCAGTGCATCATGACGGGCGGGCAAAGGGAGGTCTAAATGGCGACTGATCGCTTCCATGCTGATGTCATGGTAGGCATTGGGCAGTAAACGCTCTAATTGACGTTGATAAATATCGCTAACTTCAATCACGGGATTGGGTAACGGAAAGCCTAAAAAACGCCGTGCGTAGCGATCTAAGATCGTTTTGTCGTAGCGAATGTGGTAGCCAACCAAAGGATGGTTATGGATGAAGGCGATTAACGTCGTCATGGCTTGCTCAGCGCTGACACCCTGTTCAAGATCTTGATGGCGCAACTGATGAATGCGGACCGAGCCTGCGTTCAAGCTTTTTGGCGCCACTAAGGTCAAGGTGAGCGCCTGGCTGGTGAGTATTCGATTCCCTTGAATCGGAGTGGCGGCGATAGTGACGAGTTCTGCACGCTCTGGATCCAAGCTGGTGGTTTCGCAGTCGAGTGAGATCACTGTGCTGCGATCCGAGGGTAAGAAGAGCGCGCGGTAGGACGATGTCCGCAATCGGTAGCGGTACCATTGACGTGACAACCAGTTCACTCTAGTCCCTCACATGGTAGTGGTAGGCGAGGGATTCTTTGAATTTTTTTACCACGTGGAGGCCGTGGCGTAAAAGATCTCGCTCGCTGGAAGGAAGCGCAGAGACATCGATATAGTTACTCTGTTGCTCACCACTTAATTGTTGGCGTAACCGCAGTCGGATAAATAGCTTCAGCGCCTCGGCGAGATTCTCTGCCGTTTCTTCGGCCAGTGTCCCTATGGTGGCCAGCCTCTCAATCCGCTCAAAGGTATTGGTTTCGCTGACCCCTTTTTCTAGGCTCATAGTGCGAATGCCGTGCACAATCGGGAAGATGCCGCCTTTTTTGATGTCGAGCCCTTCTTTACCACTCTTTAATGAGCCAAATACCGTCAAAGGGACTTTGAACGCCAATGCCGGGCGCACAAAGGTATTTAAGGTCAGCATATTATCGGTGAGCGAGGCTTTAAGTGGCGTTTGAATCGCGTCGATAAGCTGGCTGTCGCCCGCAACAGGATGCGCATCGGCGAGAATGGCTAAATCCATCACGCTTTGATGATTAGCACTTTGCGCTAAGTTACGAATGGTTTGTTGCCATTGAGACGCGCTTTTCACCCACTTAGGGTTACTGACCATCACCTGCCCAGGGCAGGGCGGATAGCCGAGTAGATTTAAGGTATGTGAAAAGGCCTCCATCACGGTTTGGCACTCGGGCCAGGTGAGATCATCGGCCAAAATGAGTGCGTTATCTTGATCGGTTTTAAGTACTTGCTCGCCGCGCCCTTCCGAGCCCATCACCACCAAACAGCATTGCTGCTGATAGGGCTCGGGCACGATGAGGCGAAACGCTTTTTCCATGATTTGTTCATTCACGGTCGCGATGAGCTTCATCACAAAGCGGGTGTGGATACCGTTGTTAAACAGGGTATGAACCAATTTGCTTTGGCTATTTGCCGCTAACACCAGTTCATCGACGGTTTGCGCGCGTGCAATGCGTAAGTTAAGCACATGAGAATGGGTGGAGAATAAGCTCAATACTTGCGGCAGGTCGAGCGTGCCTACGGTCTGTCCCTGATCATCGACGACACGGACACGCTTCACTCGCTGACGCGTCATGGTGATCATGGCATGAAAGAGAAAGTCCCCTCGCTCGACACTTATCACGGGGCGGGTGGCGATATTTCCCACCGGGACCGATTGGTCATGGCCGTCGAGTACCAAGGCATGCAGTAGATTGGTGCGGGTAATAATGCCGCAGCTCCCATCCTCGTAATCAACCAAGGCACAATCACAGCGTTGTGTTTTCATTTTTGCGGTGGCGTCACTAAGGGGCACATCGGGTGTTACGCACAGCGCTGGTTGAATATTGCTATCGTCAATGCGAGTGAGCATGAACTCGGCTAAGTTCTGTTGTTGGCGAGCTTGTGCGATTAGCTGCTGACGGCGCTGTAAGTTGGTATCGAAGTAAGCACTAAAATCTTGATTGGTATGATAAATGGCGAGGAACACCTCGGCAGGCAGTAAGTGACATAAAGTATCTTCTAGGGCGCGATATTGGTGCTTGGCGGTACCGTTTAATATCGCTGGGACATCAAATAGATCATCCGTGGTGTAGTGCGAAAAGGTTTCTTTGCCGTCTTCCGACACCTCTTCCACACTGCCTTTGATAATGATAAAGAGCTGATCGCCACTATCACCGGCGGCGAGCAGCGTATCGCCACGTCGGAAGTAGGCAAC
Source organism: Salinivibrio sp. PR5 (assembly GCF_001996085.1). NCBI lineage: Bacteria > Pseudomonadati > Pseudomonadota > Gammaproteobacteria > Vibrionales > Vibrionaceae > Salinivibrio > Salinivibrio sp. PR5. The sequence continues at coordinate 28,156 of NZ_MUFK01000005.1, read as the reverse complement.
GTCTATGGCTTGGCGGCATTGCTTGACTTGGGACGCCGTTAGGCAATCAAACGGTGCATGAGAGGTGTCAAACGGTTCAGGCATAATCGCACTCCCCACAATAATATTTCTAGTGTGTCGCACGTTACCTGTTCCGGCTAGCCGACTTTAGTCTAGCCAGTTGCGGCGAAACCTAGGCTGAGATCAACGAAGTGATGAGGATATTCGCTGAGTAGGGGTTTTTTTCATGTCAAAGAGTTGAGACACTTAGCCGCGAATCTATCTTGATGTGAAGTAATGAAATGAGCTTGTCCCACTGTTCTCCTTTTCGTTGGCTGTCAGAGTACTTTGGCGGTTTCTTTTTCTCTTACGGAGTCTACTTGCCGTTTTGGGCGGTTTGGTTTGATTACATGGGGTTGCATGCCGGGGTGATTGGTACGCTGATTGGCTTGGGCTTTGCAACTCGTTGTGTGGCCAACTTAGTGTTTACTCCCAAAGTGCAGCGGGTGGAGTCGCTACTGCCTGCACTTCGTGGCTTAACCTTAATGGCGTTGTTAACCTGTGCCTTGCACCCTGTAATGGGAGCGAACATTGCGTGGCTCGCGTTGGTGACTGTGCTCTTTAATCTGGCGATTGGGCCATCGGTGCCTTTGTCCGACGCGTTAGCGAACTATTATGCACGTCATCAGATTATCGACTATGGTCGAACACGCTTATGGGGGTCGATTGCTTTTATTGTCGGGTCAAGCTTGACAGGATGGCTGGTAACCGAGGAAACCGCCGCGATTATCCCTTGGGTTGCGATTGGAGGCTTGTCGGCTTGCTTGCTGTTAACCTTACGTCGCCCGACAGTAATGCCGGAAAGTGAGCATGACGCGGCCCACAGTAAGGTGTCGATGCGCCAACTTTTTCGTGACCCTCACATTGTGGTATTCCTGCTGATCGCCTCCTTGCTACAAGGCAGTCATGCCGCGTATTACAGTTTTAGCGCTATCTATTGGAAGCATGCCGGTTACAGCGAAAGCATCGTGGGCTATTTGTGGAGTCTGGGTGTGGTCTCGGAAGTGGCGGTTTTTGCGCTGGGCGCACGTCTTTTTGGTGGCTGGTCTGCCAAAGCCTTATTCCGTCTTGCCGCTCTCGGCGTGTTAGTGCGATGGGGGATCACTGGCTCAACGACAGCCTTAGTGCCAGTGATAATGGTACAACTTCTCCACGGAATTACCTTTGCCGCCGCCCATTTGGGTGCCATGCAATATATTCAACGCGAATGTGGGACGCGCCTTGTCGCGGTACAAGCCGCCTATAATGCCCTTCCCATGGGCGCGGTGGTCGCGGCGCTGACGGCAGCTAGCGGTTGGGTATATGACTTTTCTCCAGCGTGGACCTTCTATGCGATGGCGTTGCTGGCACTGCCGGCGCTGTTACTGCCTTTGCATGAACCTCAGTACCAACAAGCAAGAAAGGCCCGCTTGCAGCAAAGTTAGCCACGAGGCCCACAAAGCCGAGACAGGAAGATTGAGCCGGTGTCTGTCGCGTGTTACACCCTTCTAGGCGGACGAAAAATACGCAGGGGTCAGGAAGGGAGTCATGACACAAGGCTGGGTAATTGTCTCGGTTTCACTACTGTACATGGGGACGCTGTTTGCCATCGCATGGTATGGCGACAGCCGCCCGCGTTGGCTACGAACGTGGCGCCCTTGGATCTATAGCCTTTCTATCGCGGTCTATTGTACCTCGTGGACTTTCTTCGGTACGGTCGGTCAAGCCTCTAGCTCGCCGTGGTCGTTTTTACCTATCTATTTAGCGCCCATTTTAGTGTTCACGCTGGGATGGCGCTTTCTCGCCCGCATGATCTTAATTGCCAAACGAGAGCACATCACTTCGATTGCCGACTTTATCGCGGCACGTTATGGCAAATCACAAGGATTGGCGGTGGTGGTTACCTTGATTGCTGTCATCGGTGTTCTGCCCTATATCGCGCTGCAGCTGCGCGGTATCGCTATGGGGTTAGATGTGCTTTCGCCTGAGCTCGGAGCCAGTATTGGCCTAGAGCAACCCCAAGTAGCATGGTTGGTATGCATCTCGCTCGCGATGTTCACCGTGTTATTCGGTACACGCCATATCGATAGCACCGAGCACCATCGCGGTATGATGATGGCGATTGCGTTTGAATCGGTGATCAAACTGGTCGCCTTTTTGGGCATTGGCGTATTTGTGGTGGCACTCTTGTTTCAAGCGCCGAGCTTGCCCATGAGTCTCGAAGAGTCTGGCGTAATCGGACGGCCGGATATTGGTAATTTAATCATTCATACCTTTCTAACGGCCGCAGCCATTATTTGTTTGCCGCGCCAGTTTCATACCATGGTGGTGGAGAATACCCGTGCCAGCGATCTCAATACTGCCCGCAAAGTATTCCCTACCTATTTATTACTGATGTTGGTATTTGTTTTGCCACTCGCGTACGCCGGACAAATGCTGATCCCAGACGCCCCAGCGGATACGTATGTGATTCGTTTGCCCTTATCGGTTGGTGCCGAAGGCATGGCGTTATTGGCTTTCATGGGGGGCGCATCAGCGGCGAGTGGTATGGTCATTGTCTCGACCATTGCGCTTGCCATTATGGTCTCGAATGATCTGGTGTTGCCCCTTTTGCTGCGGCGGATGAAGATGACGTCGCGTAACTTCACGCAGTTCTCTGGCCTTTTGCTCAACGTCCGTCGCGCCTTAATTTTCCTGATTCTTATTGCCGCTTGGGGCTTTTACCACCTGATTTTAACGGTGCCAACTTTATCAGAAATTGGCTTTCTCTCTTTTGCGGCCATTGCGCAGTTTGCTCCCGCGATGATCGGTGCCTTATATTGGCGCCAAGGTAATAAGAAAGGCGTGTATGCCGGCTTGGCGGTAGGATTTAGCTTGTGGCTGATCACCATGATGACGCAAACCGGGATGCTTGCCGGCGATGGGCAGAGCAACTTGTTGATTTGGGTGATCACACCACCGGCGATTGCGCCTATTGCAACGCTAGATCCCATCGATTGGGGCTTGGCATTTAGTGTGTTAATGAACGCTGCCAGTTTTGTGGCCGTGTCACTGTTAACCCGACCGTCTTTGAGTGAGCGACTGCAAGCCGCCGCGTTTGTGGGCATGCCGCTACCAGAAAGTGAAGATGCACGCCTATATCAAAGTCGAGTCACGGTGGCAGAACTGGAAATGCTTGCGGCCCGTTTTGTCGGCCGGCGGCGGATGCGTCAGGCATTTAGCCAATTTGCCGATCAACGTGGCGAAGACTTGATCCCGCAACAGCAAGCAAGTGCCCCTTTGATTCGTCATACTGAACGCGTGTTGGCGGGAGTGTTTGGGGCATCGTCTGCGCGGCTGGTGCTATCGTCTGCCTTACAAGGGCGGAATATGCAGCTGGAAGAAATTGCCACCATTGTTGATGAAGCGTCTGAGTTGTTTGATTTCTCGCGCGGTTTGCTCCAAGGCGCTATTGAACATATTAATCAAGGGATCTCGGTGGTCGACAAACAGCTACGGCTGGTGGCGTGGAACCAACGTTATATTGATATGTTTCAGTTTCCACCCGGATTGATTCAGGTGGGACGCCCGGTGGCTGATTTGATTCGCTTTAATGCCCAACGCGGACTTTGTGGACCGGGCGATCCGGAAGAGCATGTAGAGAAACGAGTCCATCATTTAACACGCCGTCAGCCGCATACCTCCTCACGTGTGCACCCTGATGGACGGGTCATTGAGCTCCAAGGTAACCCCATGCCCGGTGGTGGGTTCGTGATGACCTTTACCGACATTACTGCGTTTCGCCAAGCGGAGGCGGCGCTTAAGCAATCCAATGAAACCTTGGAAGCACGAGTGACGGAGCGCACCCGTGAGCTTGAATCCCTCAATAGCCGTTTGATTGATGCCACCCGTAAAGCTGAATCGGCGTCTCAGTCGAAAAGCCGTTTTCTCGCGGCGGTCAGTCACGACTTGATGCAGCCTTTGAATGCGGCGCGCTTATTTGCCTCCTCGCTATCGGAGATTGCCCATAATGCCGACACGCAACGGGTTGCTGGCCACATTGAAAGCGCACTGGAAGGGGCAGAGGATTTGATTGGTGACTTGCTGGATATCTCGCGATTAGAGTCGGGCAAGATGAAAGCACGGATTGAACACTTTGCATTAAATGATGTACTCACGGCATTGGAAGCAGAGTTTGGCGTATTGGCCAACCAACAAGGCATGCGCTTTGATGTTCAACACTGCCAAGGTTGGGTACGTTCAGATAAAAAACTGCTTCGCCGCGTACTGCAAAACTTTTTGACCAATGCCTTTCGCTATAACCCGAGGGGGCGGGTGTTATTGGGAGTACGTCGCGAAGAAAACCGATACCGTATTGAAGTGTGGGATGATGGAGCAGGGATCCCGCATGATCGTCAGCAAGATATTTTCCAAGAATTTACTCGCCTTGACCGTCAAGGTGCAGAGCAAGGATTGGGGCTGGGACTTGCGATCGCGAAAGGGATCAGCCAGATCTTACAGCAGCCGCTTGGGTTGCGCTCTTGGCCCGGCAAAGGCACGGTTTTTTCTATCTCGGTTGATCAAGGCACTCCCGAGGCCGTGGTGCCCGCCGAGCCGCGCTCACACAGTGATGTTGCAGCGAGTGCGCTGAAAGGATGCCGTGTGCTGTGTGTGGATAACGAAGCCGATATTCTAACCGGCATGGCACAGCTATTGTCACGCTGGGGCTGTGATGTCCGTTGTGCGCCGGATGTCAGTGGCGCGATGCAACAAATTAATGATGATTGGCACCCAGAGTTTGTGCTCAGTGACTACCATTTAGCTAATCAACAAACGGGGTTGCAGGTCTTACAACAATGTCAGTTGCGTTTAGGGCGCTGTTTCCGTGGCGCGATTATCAGCGCAGATCGCAGTGCTGACATTCAACAATCGGTCACTGGACTGGGGTTTGCTTACATTTCCAAGCCAGTAAAACCACTCAAACTTCGCGCTTTATTACAGCAACGAGGACAGTAATGGATCCATTTAGTATTTCTCGTCTCGACACAGACATTGGCACGGTCCGAGTGGAAGGTCGGTTTAATCCCGTGGATGGACATATCGACATAGACGACCTTGCCCATTTGGACAGCAATGGCTGGACGGACGTGAACCACTGGCTGACGGAGCAGGCCTATGAGCATAAAGTCGCCACGATCGTGCACGCCATTCGTGGCTACTTAATCGGAAGTGATGCGTAGCAAAGGTTAGGACGCGTCCTGTGCTTTTTGATGCTCGCTGTAGAATGTTTTATGCTCAATAAAAGTGGTCGGTGCCTCGGCAAAGTAGTAGCTACCATCCACACTCACTGCGAGTCGAATTTGCGCTTGCTCATTGGCGGGGGCGGGAAGCGACACCTGCCAAACCGTGCCGGTTTCATCTGTCGCTTGCATTGATTGTGGCTGAGGCTCGTTGCCTGTATGCGCCATGCTGATCCTCGCGCCTTCGAGGGGTAACGCGCTCGCTAAACGCAGTGTTAGCCGATTATTCTGCACGCCGTCAGATTCTAATTTTAACTTTATATCGCCATTTTCAAGCTGACAAAAGCCACTGGTGTAACGACAATTTGAGCGAACCGCAAGCGGGTAACTTTGTCCTGACTGGGCCGCTTGAGGGGGCTCAGACACACTGGCATCGACGGCAAAATAAGCGATGATGGCTAAGACTGGCGCAACCAGCATCGCAATGACGACATGCTTGTTCGTTAATAATCGTGTGACCGTTGACATCAGGCCTCTCCTTGGCTGGAAGTAACCAATAGTATAAAAGCCCCCGTAGGGGCTTGATAGGTTAATACCGTATTAGTGTGATTGCGCATCGCCTGCGCCCGATGGCATGCGAACATGTTCGACCAAATCTTGCACTTCTTGTGGGGTTTCTTTGGTCACGCGAGAAACGAGGATAGCCACCACAAAGTTACAGATTGCACCGACGGCACCAAATGCATTAGGTTCAATCCCTAAGATCCAATTGCTGCCAAGACCTTCTAGGTATGTCCATTCAGGGATAAATAGGATCCCTTTGTGTTGGAATACATAGAACAGGGTGACACTGATCCCTGCAACCATCCCGGCGATCGCGCCTTCCTTGTTGATGGTCTTGGTAAAGATCCCCATCATCAGGACTGGGAAGATTGATGAAGCGGCGAGACCAAAGGCCAGTGCCACTGTACCAGCGGCGAAGCCAGGCGGATTCAGTCCCAAATAGCCAGCACCGGCGATGGCTAATGCCATGGATATCCGGCTCGCCATGAGCTCGCCTTTTTCACTGATATTCGGGTTAACGACCCCTTTGATTAAGTCGTGGGATATGGCTGACGATATCGCAAGCAACAATCCCGCAGCAGTCGACAGTGCCGCAGCAAGACCACCGGCAGCCACTAGTGCAATCACCCAGTTAGGCAGCTTGGCAATTTCGGGATTAGCGAGCACCATGATATCGCGGTCAACACGCAGCTCATTGGTTTCTGGATCAGAGGTGTACTGAATTTTCTGGTCACCGTTTTTGTCTTCAAAACCGAGCAGGCCAGTAGTTTCCCAGTTTTTAAACCAGTCCGGACGCTCGTCGTACAGCAAATTATCACCATTAGGTAGATTGACGGTGTCCATCAAGTTTAAGCGAGCCATCGCGGCGACTGCAGGGGCTGAGGTATACAAAATCGCGATAAAGAAGAGTGCCCAGCCAGCAGAGGTTCGCGCATCGCGCACCTTAGGAACGGTGAAAAAGCGAATAATTACGTGAGGTAGACCTGCGGTACCGATCATCAGCGACATGGTGTAGGCAAACATATTGAGCGTGCTGCCACGCACCGCGGTAGTGTATTCGACAAAACCGAGCTCGGTGACCACTTGGTCGAGCCGGTCGAGCAAATACTGATCCGTACCTGCCATGGTGCTACCCAGGCCTAACTGTGGGAACGGATTGCCGGTGAGCTTCAGCGAGATAAAAATAGCAGGGATCGTATACGCCAAAATAAGTACGCAATACTGAGCAATTTGGGTATAAGTAATGCCTTTCATCCCGCCCATCACCGAATACATAAAGACAATCACCATACCGATTAACAGCCCAGTGGAGTAATCGACTTCCAAGAAGCGTCCAAATGCGACCCCAACCCCTTTCATCTGACCGATAACATAAGTGACCGAAGCGATAATCAAGCAAACCACCGCCACGATACGCGCGGTTTTCGAATAAAAGCGCTCACCGACAAACTCGGGGACGGTAAACTTGCCAAATTTACGCAGGTAAGGTGCGAGGAGTAGGGCGAGCAGCACAAAGCCACCGGTCCAGCCCATCAAAAAGACCGAGCCGCCATAACCCATAAAGGCAATCAAACCGGCCATAGAAATGAAGGAGGCTGCTGACATCCAGTCGGCTGCGGTGGCCATCCCGTTTGCAACGGGGTTAACCCCACCGCCAGCGACATAAAACTCTTTGGTTGAGCCTGCTCGAGCCCAGATCGCAATCCCGATATAGAGGGCGAACGTGAACCCGACAACAATGTAAGTAATGGTTCTTAAATCCATGCGTGTTCCCTCTTACTCGTCGTCTACACCGAACTCGCGATCGAGTTTGCGCATCTGTTTGGCATACACAAAAATGATGCCAAGGAAGGTATAAATTGAGCCTTGTTGAGCGAACCAAAATCCCAATTTATAGCCTGCGATTTGAATCGTGTTGAGGGCATCTACGAATAAGATCCCAAAACCGAATGAGACAACAAACCAGACAATCAGCAAGCTGATCATCAGTTTTACGTTTCTCTCCCAGTAGGCTTTCGCGTGTTCCTTGCTTTGAAACGCCATCGCCATCTCCTTGTTTAACACGTTAATGAAATGTTACATGAAGACGATAGCAGTGGATGGGCAAAGCGACATTGCAACTTTAGTCGAGCCACAAGCGCGCCAATATGGCGAAAAGACAGGATTTTTGTGAGCTAGGTTGGGCTAGCTCGGGGTGAGCTAGCCACGACTTGCGCCAAAGGTCTAAGTCAGGTGATAAAACTTTTGGATCCCTTCGAGCAAATTAGCAACGGCGACGGAGGCGAGGATTAGCCCCATGACACGACTGACAATCGAGGCGCCGACATTACCGATCACTTTGTGTATTACATTGGCCCCGAGGAGTAAGACCAAGGTCGCGACTAAGACTAAGAACATCACTCCGGCAGTAATGGCTTGCTCAGCAATGGCATAGCGGTTGTTATCCGTGAGCATGACAATGGCCATCATCGCGCCAGGTGAGGCGATAGACGGCACTGCCAAGGGATACACCGCGGTGGCGGCTATCTCGGCCTTATCCACGTTTTCGCTGAGCATTTTGGCTTCTTGACTAGGCTTGCCTTCGCCGAAAATCATGGTTAAAGAAAATAACAGCAATACCAGCCCGCCTGCCGCCTGAAAGGCGGGCAAAGGGATTTGCATGGCTTCGAGTAAAAGCTGACCGACAATTAAGAAGAACAATAAAATCGCGAACGCGATCGCTACCGCTTTTACGGCCACGCGGCGCTTTTGTTTGGGGGACATGTGGCTGGTTTGCGACAGATAGATGGGCACGCTACCGACAGGATCGATCACGGCCCATAAAATCACGAATTGCGTAGCAAGAATACTTAACATAAGCGGCGCTCCAAGGTCGAGATGTGGCGCTAGCGTATCAAAGTTCGATATTCGATTGCTGCAATAAAATCACCGCTTGGGTGCGATTTTTTACCCCAAGCTTGCGAAAAATCGCCGTCATATGGGCTTTGATAGTGGCTTCGGAGACCGCCAAGTCGTAAGCGATCTGCTTATTCAGCAAGCCATCGCAAAGCATACGTAGTACTTTGTATTGTTGCGGCGTTAAGGCGGCTAATTTGCTCGACAAGCATTCACTGTCGTCATCGTCACCTAAATCATCAGGAAAGCAGGGGGTGCCTTCGAGGACTTGGGTTAACGATTGTACCAGCGTACGCATATCGCTGGATTTAGGAATAAAACCGAACGCGCCATGGGAGCGGACTTGACGGATTACGCTGGGCTCTTCACTGGCGGAGACTACCACAATCGGCAGCGTCGGGTATTGGTGACGCAGGGCAATTAATCCCGACATGCCATTGGCCCCCGGCATTTTTAGATCCAGTAGCACTAAATCGACCTCGGCATCGCGTGCTAATAGATCGTTCAAACTATCCAGACTATCTGCTTCGAGTAGATTCGCGCCGCTAACAGCCATATGCACTGATTGAAATAAGGCATTTCGAAACAGCGGATGATCGTCAGCGATCACAATGGTATGTTGCGCTTCCATGGTGTTTATGCCGCTCCCGTGTTTCTTTCAACGCTACCACTGGGTGTGCGGTTTATCAATTTTGTAACAAAGGAACTAAGAGATTGATCATTCCTTGCTTTTAGCCCGAACCATGAGTCCGTGTTCAGAAAGATGGGAGAGAAATGTCTCGGGAGGTAAAAAGCCGGTTACGCGTGCGGTTTCATGCCGTTCACCACTGGGTAGCCAAAAGTCGAGGGTGGGTAAGCCCGCTACATTTTGGCGACGCATAAGGGCAAAATCTTCAGGACGATTATGGCTAAGGTTCACTTTAATCCGGTGCATGCGGTTAAGTTGCTGAGCCACGTCGGGATCGGTAAAGGTTTGTGTGGCGAACTGCTTACACGGAATGCACCAATCGGCGTAGTAATCGACAAAGGCGATTTTCTGACTCGCGGCTGCGTTGGCGAGCTCTGCATCAAGCGCTGTTTGGCTGTTGACGGTCACAAACGTTGGCGCCTCGACGGTATGCGATGCGTTTGCAGGCGCGGTGGCTTGTTGCGAGTGAACAATATAAAGCGCACTGGCGCCTAATGCGGCAATCAACGCCCCAGCCGTCAGTGCGAAGCGGCGACCCTGTCTCATACTTTTTCCTTTTCATGCTAATAGGATGAGTATACACAAATACCATGATCACACCGCATGGGTGTGCGACTGGATCAACTGCCCGGGCGTCATACCAAACTGACGCTTAAATGCGGTGACGAAATTAGAGGGATGATGGTAGCCCGCCCAGTAAGCCGCTTCGCCAATTGACATTGCCTCATGCAGTAACTTTTCTTTGACCACCGCGAGCCGGCGGCGCCGAATGTAATCAGACACGGGCACGCCCAGATGGGTACGAAAACGACGCTGCAGTGTGCTGCGACTCAGGCCGCAAGCCTGCGCGATGGTCGATAAGGTCAATGCGGTATGCAGTTTGGTCTCAATATACGCGACGGCTTTTGCGACTTGCGGTTCATGGGTGGTAGGGATGTGTTCGACAACAGGCTCAATGATCCGATGAGCGGCTTGGTCACACAGATGCTTGATGATGGTGAGTGCATGTAGATGCTGGGTCAGGGGATCAGCCTCATGTTGCCGATTAATACTGGGCAATAAGGCGCGAATGGAGTCAAGTGTGGAGGTACTCGGTTGCCAGCGTACACTGCCTAAATGATGGCGATGCAAGCCACTAAGCAGTGGCAAGGCTTGCTCGTCTGCATAGCCATTAAGCCATTCAGGTGACAGCAGTATGTTCACTTTTTTCAGGTGGTTACCTTCAATCAAGCGACGGCGAAAGGTGCTATCACGACCCACGGAGACGGCAAGCGCTTGGGGCTGGTGGCGTGCATCACACCGATAGGTGTGGCCATCGTAGGCAAACTCTAGCACGCCCTCGAGTACTATCACTAGCGTGATCCCCAGATGGGCACGGTGGAGCACATTGGCATCACATAACTCATCGGTGATCCCGCCATCGATCTGCAATCCACCTGGGCATAAGGTATGTGAGAACTGCCCACGTACCAAAGATTGCGTTCCTTGCGAGTGGTTAGCCATGATCTCGGCGTGACCCTCTGTGCTGGATTCTCGTTGTGCGCAAACAACAGACACGGGTGCTGCCATAGTTTTCCCCTTTAACATGCTGCATCAACGCGCTATGCATAAAAGCTCTGCACATAAAAGCTCTGCGCATAAAAGCTTGATGCACGCACATAATTCTTTTTTCTTCCTGAAAATCACTTAAACGTTAACATAAATGCGAATTAGTATCATTTAGTTGTTTGGGTTACCCAAGAAGGAAATGAATTATGACGTTGTTACTTCCCGTCAAGGCGCGTCCGGCTTTGCTTGCGCTGAGCATTGCCAGTGCTTTGTGTCCCTCTGCGATGGCTGATAGCCCCGAAGGTGAAAGCATAGAAACGGTGTCCGTGTGGGGCACAAAAGTGTCTAGCTCCTCCCGTTATCTGGGGGAGGCCGATCTTACCGTGAAGCAGCCCGATCACCTCTCTGACTTATTGCGTGATATTCCCGGTGTGGATGTGGGCGGCACGCACTCGCTCACCCAGCGCATTAATATCCGTGGCTTTACCGAACAAGATCTGGATATCACCGTCGATGGCGCCTCACAAGGCGGTAAAATGTTCCACCACATCAGCAACCTCACTTTAAATCCTGACATTTTGCAGCGTGTTGATGTCGCGGTGGGCGCATCGTCGATTCTCACCAGCGAGCTAGGGGGCGCGGTCGCGTTTGAAACCAAAGATCCGTACGATCTCTTGCGTGCGAATGAGACATTTGGGGCACGCCTAAGTGGGGGCTGGGGCAGTAACGATTACCAGCAAGGCTCGTTGACCGTTTATGGGTTGTTGAGTGATGAATGGGATGCGATGGCATATATCAGCCGTTTTGATCGCGACAACTTTAAAGACGGCAATGGGCATCGTACCTTCGGCGGTGAAGGTGAGGTCACTAATGGCTTAGTGAAACTAGGTTGGGAGCCTGAGAGTGGGCATCGCTTTGAAGTCAGTTATGACAAGTACCGCGACAAGGGCGATTACCTGCCGCGTCCTGATATGGGCGTGAGCTTCAACCGTAATCGCACGGGCGAAATGACCCTGCCAGTGACCTACGATCGTGATACCGCGACGATCAACTATGAATACACGCCGTCACAAACCATCGAATTAAAAGCGCTGGCCTATTATAACCAGCTGTCACTCACCCGTGATGAAACCGAATTTGCGACCCACCCATTTCTGGCTGACCGCAAAGGCGTTAACGTGGCAGAAGACACCAATATTGGGGTAAAACTCAGTGTATCGCAGCGTATTGGCGATCATCAGCTCGCGTACGGTGCGCACTATGAAAACCAAGACAACGACACCCAATTTGCCAAACCGGGTGTACAGATTTTGGAATCGGCCGACAAGATTGCGCTGTATGTGGAAGACAAGATAGCGCTGACCTCACGCTTTTCTGTGACGCCAGCGGTACGTTATGACAGCTTTGATCGTCGAGCGACCAGCTCGAGTCAGCGTTACGATGATGTGTCGCTGGCCTTGGGTGCAGAGTTTGTCGCTAACGACTATCTCACCCTGTTTGCCAACAGTCGAGAGCTGCACAAAGCGCCGCCGTTGAATGAATCATTCACCACCACAGCACTGAGTGAAAGCGCGGATAAAGACTTGAAAGCCGAGCATGGCCGGACCGATGAAATTGGTGTGCGCCTCTCAAACGCAGCGGCGCAAGAAGACTACTTGTTAACCGCCAATCTGACGGTGTTTCGCACTGAGCTCGATGATGAAATTGTGGTGCGTAGTTACAAAGATGGCAGTGGTAATTGGGCTTATGAAACCACCAACCGTGGCGATGCTACCTATCGTGGCTTTGAAGCCAGTACCTATTGGGCATGGCAGCAGTGGACGGCGTCAGCCAGTTACAGTCGCACGGATGTGAGTTATTCAGAGGCGTATCAACTGGATCAAATTTTTGGTCGCGCTCGCCACCTCGGCGATACCCTTGCCTTGAATGCGGATTACGCGTTGAACAGCTGGGATGTGCTGCTGGGGTGGAACACCCAAATTCAGCGCTCGACCACGGTTCCTGATAGCAACTTGACCAAACCGGGCTACACAGTACACAACGTGTTCGCTCAGTGGCAACCAATGACGGTAGACGGGTTCACTTTGACGGCAGGGATCGACAACTTGTTTGACAGTCGTTATCGCTCGCATGCGTCAACGTCAGGTGAACGAGGCGCAGAAATTCTCGATTACGAGCCTGGCCGCAACATTAAATTGACGGCGTCCTATCAATTTTAACGCGATGAGGCTGGCATCTATGCCAGCCTACCAAGGAGAACGTATGCCGAGTATGACAACGATGATGGAGTCCGAGCATGCCCCACGTTACTTGCAGACCTTGTGTCGTCACTTTGGTCGCAAAGTCGAGGCGAGCTGGGATGAGCAAACAGGACGTGTACATTTCCCTGCGGGTGTGTGCGATATGCAGTTACAAGGGACCCAGTTGCGTGTTACATGCCACGCCGACGATGAGGCGAACTTGACCTTAGTGACTGAAACGGTAAGCAGCCACATCAAGATGTTTGCTCGCCGAGAAGCACTGCCCCATCAGTGGCAGTGCGTCGCCGACGCTTAGACGCGTTTTTTTGCCCGCCCCTGCACCGCCTTAAAACGTGGATTGGTTTTGCAAATAACAAACATGCGCCCGCGACGACGGACAACCTGACAATCAGGGTGACGCTGGCGGGCGCTTTTCAGTGAGTTCACGACCTTCATGACCTCTCCTTTTGGCTGCCACCAATTTGGCCAAACTTGCGGGCGAAGTGTGCCGCGCGTCCTTCTTTGTTTGTGACCCGCTGTTTACCCGTGTACACCGGATGCGATGCACTCGAGACATCGAGTGGAAAATAGGGATAGGTTTTACCGTCGTGCCACTCAATGGTACGTGACGTTTGCAAGGTTGAACCAATCATAAAATAGGTATCGACACTGGTGTCATGAAACACGACTTGTTGATACGGAGGGTGGATATCTTTTTTCACCGTGAAGCGCCTCTTTTCGTTGTACTTAATTGTTATGTTATATCATAACAATTAAGGGNAATTAAGGGTGAGAAAGCGGTGAATTGATCAATAACCCAGCAGGCATTGGCGAAACAATCTGCGTTAAAGATCTCATTTTACGAACTTTTTGTTATGAAGGGCGCAAAAGTGTTAGTTTTTATTACTTATATCAACACGCGTGTTACTGCTCACGGATAGCCTGTCATCCATGATGCTGCGCATGCGTGCACATCCCCTTCACGGAAGGCAAACATCATGATGATGCACAGACAAGGAACCGTCTCGACACTCATATCCCAATAACACTGGTTAACGTTGGCGACATCAGGGCGAAATGACAGACGATCATGGCGTTGGCTAGTAAGGAAATTGGGCCCAACTATCCAGAGTAGGAGAGCGTTATGTTTTTGGTTGAGTTTTTAGTGGTACTCAGCTGCATCTTGATTGGTGCCCGAATTGGCGGCATTGGTTTAGGTGTGATGGGCGGGGTTGGCCTCGCGATATTAAGTTTTGGGTTTGGTATGCAACCCACGCATCCACCGATTGATGTCATGCTGATGATCATGGCTGTTGTTGCCGCTGCGGCCAGTATGCAGGCAGCCGGTGGTCTTGATTTTCTGATTAAAATTGCCACGGGGATTTTGCGTAAAAACCCGCGTCACATTACCTTTATTGCCCCCTTAGTGACCTATGTCTTTACCATGATGGCGGGGACAGGACACGTTGCTTATTCCGTGTTGCCTGTGATTGCGGAAGTGAGCCGCCGTAGTGGCATTCGCCCAGCACGCCCATTAAGTATGGCGGTTATCGCCTCGCAATTTGCGATTGTGGCTAGCCCCATCGCTGCTGCTGTGGTGGCCTGCGTGGCCTTTTTAGAGCCACAAGGGATTACGCTCACCGATGTGCTGTCAGTGACCATTCCCAGTACCTTTATCGGTCTTGCGCTTGCGTGTGTGATCGTCAATAAGCTTGGCAAAGAGCTTAAAGACGATCCTGAATACCAACGCCGCCTTCAAGACCCCGCATTTCGCGCAGAAATGGAAGCATCGTCGACCGTGGAAGAGGTCGAGGTGACGCCGGAAGCGAAAAAATCGGTGACCTTATTTTTACTCGGGGCCATTACCGTGGTGCTAATGGGGGCGTTTCCTTCGTTGCGCCCAGCGTTTGACGGCGAGCCTCTTGGCATGGCGCACACCATTGAAATTGTGATGCTGTCAGTCGGTGCACTGATCATCTTGACCTGTAAACCGGATGGCAATGCGATTAGCCAAGGTTCGGTGTTTCATGCGGGTATGCGTGCCATTGTCGCTATCTTTGGTATTGCGTGGCTGGGTGACACCTTGATTGGTGGGCATGCGGATATGGTAAAAGAAGCCGTGTCTGGCTTGGTTGAGGTGGCGCCTTGGACGTTCGCCTTTGCCTTGTTTGCGCTATCGGTCATGGTGAATAGCCAAGGTGCAACAACGGCTGTGCTGGTGCCAGTAGCGATTACACTGGGTCTGCCACCCTCAATTATCATCGCGACCTTTGTGGCGGTAAATGGTTACTTCTTTATCCCCAATTATGGTCCTATCATTGCTTCTATTGATTTTGACCGAACAGGGACGACTCAGATTGGCAAATATGTGTTTAACCACAGCTTTATGGTGCCAGGGTTGCTCAGTATGGTCTTCAGCATTGCCTGCGGTTTGTTACTCACTCAGGTGCTGTAAGCCAATAGAAAGACAGGCGAATAAAAAGGGCGCATTGAGCGCCCTTGTTGATCAGATAACCGTTATTCACTTAGGCGTTAAAGCGTTTACCGCGATACTTGGGATGCATCAGGTTGTCGACGGAGAAGATGTCTTCAAGTTCTTCTTCGGACATTAACCCGCGTTCTAGCACCACTTCTTTCACGCTCTTTCCTGTTTCCGCACAAATCTTACCGACAATATCGCCCTCGTGGTGGCCGATAAAGGGGTTGAGATAAGTGATAATACCAATCGAGTTGTGCACATAGTGCTCGCACACCTCTTGGTTGACGGTAATCCCGCTTACACACTTCTCACCCAAGTTCCGGCAGCCATTCGCCAGAATGGAAATAGACTCAAACAGTGCCTGTCCAATCACGGGTTCCATCACGTTAAGCTGAAGTTGGCCGGCTTCGGCGGCAAACGTAATGGTGGTATCGTTGCCCATCACCTTAAAGCACACTTGGTTGACTACCTCGGGGATCACTGGGTTAACCTTGGCGGGCATAATGGACGAACCTGCCTGCATTTCGGGTAGGTTAATCTCATTGAGTCCCGCACGTGGGCCCGAGGAGAGTAGACGCAAGTCGTTACAGATCTTCGATAGTTTCACCGCCAAGCGTTTCAGCGCGCCGTGGACCATGACATACGCGCCACAGTCTGACGTGGCTTCAATCAAATCTTCGGCCGGGATACATGGCAGACCTGTGATTTCAGCCAGATGTTTTACCGCCAGTTGCTGATAGCCTTCTGCGGCATTCAACTTGGTGCCAATCGCGGTCGCGCCGAGGTTAACTTCGAGCAGCAGTGCGGCGGTATATTTAATGTTCTTAATCTCTTCACGCAGTAGTACCGAAAAGGCTTTGAACTCTTGTCCGACCGTCATCGGTACTGCGTCTTGCAGCTGGGTGCGGCCCATCTTCAGTACGTGAGAGTAAGTCTCCGCTTTTTTGTTGAATTCGTTTTGCAGATAATCAATCGCATCCATCAATTTGAGAATGCTGTTGTAGACCGCAATTCGGAAGCCGGTGGGGTACGCACAGTTGGTCGATTGGCTCTTATTGACGTGGTCGTTGGGGTTAATCACATCATAGTCACCTTTCTCATGCCCCATCAGTTCAAGCGCAAGGTTGGCAATCACCTCGTTAGCATTCATGTTCACTGAGGTGCCTGCGCCGCCTTGGAAGACATCCGAGGGGAACTGATCCATGCATTTACCCGTTTCCAAAATCTGGTCACAGGCTTTGATAATGTAGTCACCGACATCAGAAGGGATCACGCCGAGTTCTTGGTTTGCCATCGCGGCAGCTTTTTTGGTGTAAACCATGCCGCGTACGAAATCGGGAATGTCTGAAATACGGGTACTTGAGATGGTAAAGTTCTCAATGGCGCGCAAGGTGTGAATACCGTAATACGCATCGGCTGGAACAGCGCGTTGACCGAGTAAGTCTTCTTCAAGGCGGGTTGCAGTAGTCAGCGTAGGGGTATCATTGGGTGTAATAATCGTCTGAGACATGTGTTGGCCTTAACATCAAAGTTATTATAATGATTAAAACGTCGCCACAAATTTTGCTGTAGAATCCATTCCTCAGAGATTTTGGCTGGATGTATCGTCTCTTACATCCTTTCGCCGCTATTAGAGCATATGATGTGGTGAAAAGGGCTGACACCGGTCACAGCACTAAGAGGAGGCGATAACAAAATGCGCTTTCTTGCCGCGAGATTCAAGCAGTAAATCCACTTTCCCGATTCGGCTTTTGCGTGATTTTGATGTTAGGATGAAAAGTGAATTTCCAGTGCGAGGTGAACCGTGTTTCCAGTTTTATTACTGCTATTTATTTTGGTGCCAGTGATCGAAATTGGCCTGTTTATTCAGGTTGGTGGCTGGCTGGGGCTGTGGCCCACACTGGCGCTGGTTTTGATTACCGCGTTTGTCGGTGCGTCTTTGGTGCGAAGCCAAGGCATTATGACCTTGGCTTCGGTGCAAGACAGGCTCAACCGAGGGGAATTACCCGCTCAGCAAATCCTTGAAGGCGTGATGCTGGCCGTCGCCGGTGTGCTGCTGTTAACGCCAGGTTTTATGACCGATGCGATGGGGATGTTGGTGCTTTTACCTGGGCCGCGAGCCGCGCTCGCCAAACAAGTGATGAAGCGCGTCACTGTGTCTCAAGCAGGCTTTAGCCAAGGTAGCTTCCATCAAGGGGGCAATGCGCAAGGACCTTTTGGTGAGGATCCTTTCCGTCGCGGAGGCCGTGGTGAGGATGGCAATACCTTTGAGGGTGAATATGAGCGCAAAGATGACGACGATGACCATCGCCTGCGCTAAGCCATGTCGGGATTAAGCCCAGCCAAAAGGCCGCATGAAGATGCGGCCTTTTTCGATCATGGCGTCAGCTTACTCGTTGAGCTCGGGGCGCTGACGGTATTGGTCGAGTGATGCTGGGTTATCCAGTGCGCTTAACTGTGCCACGTCTTGGCCATGGACCACATCGCGCACCGCTAACTCGGCCAGTTTCCCTGACTTGGTGCGTGGAATATCGCTCACCTCGGCAATTACGGCGGGAACGTGACGCGGCGTGCACTGGGTGCGGATGGTTTTTTTGATGGTTTGCTTGAGTGGCTCATCCAGTGTCACGCCGGCGGCGAGTTTGACGAATAGCACCACGCGGACATCATTTTGCCATTGCTGGCCGATGACCACCGAATCCATGATCTCGCTAAGCTGATTCACATGGCGATAGATTTCCGCCGTACCAATTCGTACCCCGCCTGGGTTCAATACCGCATCAGACCGTCCATAGAACACCATGCCACCTTGTGCGGTCAGGCGTACATAGTCACCATGAAACCAGATATCATCAATCTTGTTCCAATAGGCGTTGTGATAGCGGCTGCCATCGGTATCGTGCCAAAAGCCAACCGGCTGGTTGGGGAAGCTATTACAACACACCAGCTCCCCTTTCTGCTCCTCGACCGCTTGGCCTTGGGCGTTAAACACTTGTACATCGAGCGCCAAGCCGCGCTTTTGGCTTTCGCCGCGATAAACCGGTGACAGCGGGCTGCCAAGAACAAAGCAGCCACAAATGTCGGTGCCACCCGCAATCGAGCTTAACTGCAGATCAGACTTTATCTTTTGATAGACATAATCAAACTGCTCGGGCGCAAGTACCGAGCCGGTCGAACATAGGACGCGTAGCGACGCCAGCGAGTAATCCTCTTTTGGCGCCACCCCTTGTTTTTCCAATGCCTCTAAGTATTTCGCCGCCGTACCAAAAAGGGTGATCTGATGCCGCTCGGCCAGTCGCCAAAGTACCCCCGCATCCGGATAAAACGGCGAGCCATCATAAAGCACTAAGGTCGCGCCGCTTGCCAAGGCACTGACCTGCCAATTCCACATCATCCAGCCGCAGGTGGTGAAATAGAAAAAGCGATCGCCGGGGCGCACATCCGAATGGAGCTGATGCTCTTTCAAATGATTGAGCAATATCCCGCCCACCGAATGAATTATGCACTTGGGCTTACCCGTGGTGCCGGAAGAGTACAGCACAAAGAGTGGCGCATTGAACGCCACGCGGGTAAAGCGAAGCGGCGGCGCGTCCTTGGCTAATAAGTCTTGCCAGTTATCCACGCTAGCAGGTAAAGAAGGTCGATCACCATCAAAAGGGATCACCACTAGGCGCTCAATGGCCGGTACGTTATCCACCACCTGCTGCGCTTTATGCAGGCAGTCATAGGTTTTGCCGTTGTAATGATAGTGATCGGTGGTAAACAGCACTTTGGGCTCGGTTTGGCCAAAACGGTCCAACACACTGTCGACGCCAAAGTCCGGTGAGGTTGAGGTCCAAATCGCGCCCAGTGCTGCGGTGGCAAGCATCGCAATCACGGTTTCAGGCAGATTAGGTAAATAGCCGGCAATCACATCGCCCGGTTGAACGCCTTGCGTATCTAGGTAGTGACGGATGACCGCCACCTGATCGACGAGCTCGCGCCAAGTGAGGGTGCGTGCTGCCTCATGCTCACCGCTAAAAATCATCGCTGGTTGGTCGGCATATTGCTCTGCGTGCTTGAGCAGGTTTTCGGCATAGTTCAGACGTGCGGTGGGAAACCACTGGCTATCCCGATTAGGGTGCTCGGGGTCGATATCGCACACTCTCTCGCCCGGATCGCCGATCACGCCGGAAAATTGCCATAATTGTTGCCAAAAATCGCCGCTTTGACGCACTGACCATGCATAAAGATCGTCATAGCCACTCAGCTGGGTGTCGTGAGTCTGATTCACGGCACGGATAAACGCGGCGAGTAAGGTGTGGGTTTGACGTTCCTTATCCGGCGCCCACAACAATCCGTCTTTCATGTCCTCTCCTTAGCTCTTATCAGGGTGTGCCTGTATAAATGCATCCAGCGTTTGGCATTGTGATTCAATGCGCGTCAAAGTTGGGTAGGCCGTTAAATCAAACGCAAATCGGCGTGCATTAAACAGCTGCGCGACCAAACAAATATCGGCCAAATTAGGCGCTTCTCCGCCGATAAAGGGGCTGTCTAATCCCTGTAGTTTGGCTTCCAAGCCATCGAACCCTTGTTTTAGCCAATGGTGATACCAAGTGATTTTGTCATCATCACTGTGGCCAAAGGGGCCGGTTAAGTATTGCAGAACCCGTAAGTTATTGAGTGGATGCACATCACAGGCAATGTCGAGCGCCAGAGATCGGCACTGGGCTTTTTGCACGGGATCATTGGGGAGCAGTTTTACCTGTGGATAGCGCTCGTCGAGGTATTCGATAATGGCGAGCGATTGGCTCAAGGTGACATCGCCATCGACCAAGGTAGGCACTAAACCGGCGGGATTGAGCGAACGATAGGCGTCGCTGTGCTGGTGTTTATCCAGCAGGGACACGGTTTCTCGTTGGTAGCTGAGGCCTTTAAGGCCAAGGGCGATGCGGACGCGGTAGGCCGCGGTCGACTTACTGTAATCATAAAGCAGCATACAAGCTCCTAGGCGGCGTCAACGTAAAGCGCGCCCAGAGGTACTAGGCGCGCATCAAGGTTACTCTGCGATGTAACGGGTCACAGTTTGCTCAATGGCGCCGAAAATAGACGCATCTTGGCTGTCGCGCATATCGATGGTGACGCTATCGCCAAAGGTCATAAACGGAGTTTTTGCCTCGCCTTGGTCGATAATTTCCAGCATGCGCTTTTCGGCTAAGCAGCACGATCCTTTGCTGCGATCGGTATTGGAGACGGTGCCGGAGCCAATAATGGTCCCAGCGCTGACATGGCGGCTTTTCGCCACATGCGCGACCAACTGGGCAAAATCAAAGGTCATATCGACACCCGCGTCGGGTGACCCAAACCATTCGCCGTTGAGGGTGACATGCATCGGTAAGTGGACTTTATGGTCGCGCCAGTGATCGCCCAGCTCATCTGGGGTAACCGCCACCGGTGAAAATGCAGAGGCGGGCTTAGATTGGAAAAAGCCGAACCCTTTGGCAAGCTCGCCGGGGATCAGGTTGCGCAGTGAAACGTCGTTGACCAGCATCAGCAGTTTAATGTGTTGGCCCGCTTTGTCAGCACTAAGGTGCATGGGCACATCATCGGTGATCACGGCAAGCTCGGCTTCAAAGTCACAACCCCACGCATCATCGACCAATTCAATCTCGTCACGTGGGCCGAGAAAGCCATCAGACATGCCTTGATACATCAGTGGGTCAGTCCAAAAACTCTCAGGCATTTGTGCACCGCGTGCTTTGCGCACCAGTTCAACGTGGTTAACGTAGGCGCTACCATCCGCCCACTGATAGGCGCGGGGCAGTGGTGAGTCGCAGACACTTGGGTCAAAGGCAAAGGACTCACTGACTTGGTTGTCGTTGAGCGCGTCGTAACGCTGAGTCAGTTTGGGCGCAAGGGCCGCCCAATTATCGAGTGCCGCTTGTAGTGTGGGCGCAATATCGTCGGCGTGGACGGCGCGAGTAAGGTCACGAGAGACCAAAATCAATTTGCCATCACGTCCGTGTTTGAGTGAAGCCAGTTTCATTGCTTTCTCCTTCGCTATTCTGCGTCACTTGGCGTGCGCCAAGAGTAAACATAATCGGTCAGCTCGGTGGCTTTCGCCGCGTCGCCCATATCAAGTGGCATGCGGGTATCGATCATCACCGCCACTTCATCGGTCTCTTTTTTCTGATGCTTTTTGCCCGCGGCAAAGGCTTTTGGGTGAGGACCATGTGGGAAGCCACAAGGGTGTAAGGTCACCATGCCGGCATCAATGTTATCGCGGCTGAAAAAGTCACCTTGGTGATAGAAAAGTACCTCATCATAGTCATCGTTATTGTGGTAGAAAGGCACCTTCAGTGCGCCAGGATCGGACTCGATCGGGCGGGGGACAAAGGTACAAATCACAAAACCTTGTGCGACAAAGGTGGTGTGCGCCGATGGCGGCAAGTGATAACGATGGCTCATTAATGGGCGGATATCTCGCCAGTTGAGTCGGAACACGGTGAGGTTACCCTTCCAGCCCACGGCATCGAGTGGGTTATAAGGATAAGTGACACGGTTAAGCTGCTGGCGCGATTTGATCATCACCTGCCAGCTTTCGCTGTCGGATTGCTGGGCCTTAAAGCTATCGTCAATGCGTGCATGTTCTAACACTGCGGGGTCAAACACCGCATGTTCGCCGACAATGCCTCGTTCGGCGCTCATGTAGGAGCCGTGTGTCGCTTCAATCATCAACAAGGTGGTGGCCTCATCCGGCACCAGTCGCCAGCTGGTGGCGCGAGGAATGATCAAATAATCGCCTTTGGTATAGCGCAAGTGGCCATAATCGCAATACAGCGAGCCTTCGCCCTGATGGACAAATAAGCAATCGTCGCCATCACTGTTGCGCACCAGATAAGACATGGCGGTATCGGTGCGCCATAAGCGAACCTGAACGTTGGCATTGGATAACAGCACCGGTGCATCCATTGGTGACGTGCCTTGAGTTTCAACTCGGTTGGTGTCAAAAGCATGCGGTCGCAATGGCCCTTCCCACTCGCTCCAGCCCGTCGGGGGATGGCGGTGATACATATGACTCGCCGGGCCAAAAAAGCCTTCCTTACCACACTCGCGCTCGTAGGTTCCCTCGGGAAAGTCGCAGTGGGCTTGACGTGAGGCATCCCCTTCACGAATGGGGAATGAAAACCACTTTCGCATAACTCGCTCCTTGTGCTGGGCGGCCGAGCTCACTGGGACCGCCAAATAGTTTCAAAAGAAACAATATATCCGTTTATACTAGCGATCAGAGATAAGAAAAAGCAACGCATTGTTAACAAATATTTTACCTTATGTGTTCAGTATTTTTGCCGCTTAAAAATCATAAGTGTAAACAAAGCACTACCTTTGCATCTTATCTAAGCCTCTCGTAAAGTAGGTTATATGATTTCATTTGAAACTAACTGATATGACCCTTCCTCATTTAGCACTCGATAGTTTTTTGCCGTATAAGTTGGTCCACACGGCGGAGTTGGTGGCCGACAGTCTTGCGGCACGTTACGAAGCAGAGTTTGGATTGTCGCGTCCAGAATGGCGCGTGCTGGCCTCTTTGGGCGCACGGGATGGCGTGATGGCGAAAGATTTAGCCGCAGAAACACGGCTGGATAAAGTGAAAGTGTCGCGCTTGCTTACCCGTTTAGAGCAGCATCAGTTGGTAGAGCGACGCGCATGCCAAGGTGATCAGCGCGCCGCGTTAGTCCATTTGACCGACAAAGGCCGCACCCATTACCAGACCATTGTTCCCAAAGTACTGGAGTGGGAAAAAGCCATGCTCGAGGGACTCAGTGCGGCGCAGTATCAAGCGCTTTATCAGGCGCTAGATGCTCTGCAGCATCGCGTTCAAGAGCTGGCTCAGACGGGCAATGATGCCGCGAGTGTCTGACGGCGCAACACCACAGCATAGAGGTACGCCATAATACCCGCCAGCAGGTTGGCAATGGCGATGCCCGCAAACAAGCCATGGGTGCCGTTGACCATGCCGCCCAACCACGCACAAGGTACTAAGAAGACAAACAAACGGACGAGGTTGCAGGCGAACGAATGCAGCGAACGTTTCATGGCATTCAGGCCGCCGACCAATAACATCAAGGTGCCTTGTAAGCCGTAACTGGCCGGGACCACCATTAAATAGTGGGCAATTTCTTGTTGAACCCGCACATCGTCACTGAATACATCCGCAATCAGATCGATAAAAGGCCACAGCGACAAGTACAAGGCAAACTGAAACAAGATGGCAAAACGCATCGCGCTAAACAGCGCCTGAAAGGCCCGTTGATGGTATTGCGCGCCAAAGTTTTGTGACATTAAGGGCGTGAGCGATGACGTCATCGCCATCATCACAATTAATAAAATGGCTTCAATGCGTTGAGCGGCGCCATAGGCGGCAACACTTTCTGTTCCCTGTGAGGCAAGCATCATCATTAAAATGGCACCTGCGGCCGGGTTTAAGGCATTGGTCATTCCAGCCGGCATACCAATTTTAAGGATCTGACGCACATCAGTCGCCAGTTTCGTCCATTGTGGCGCCATCAACAGTCGCTCGCGGCGGATAAGAATACTCAGCGCGGCAACTAATGCCCCCGCCCAACTGACGGCGCTGGCGATGGCCGCCCCTTGCACTCCCAGTTCTGGAAATGGGCCCAAGCCAAAAATCAGTAAGGGGTCGAGCACGCCATTAATGACACCAGAGATCATCATGATTTTCGCCGGCGTTTTCGTGTCGCCCGTGGCGCGGATAGCCGCGTTCCCTGCCATCGGCACGACGAGCAATGGAATAGTGAGATACCACACCTGCATGTAATCGTGGATTAACGGCAATAAGTTATCGCTTGCCCCCAACGCTGAGAACACCGGATTGATGGTGGCGGCTCCTAACCAACCGACGACCATCACCATGAGTACCGCCAAGATCAAACCATGACTCGAGACCCGCGCGGCATCTTGATGATCACCCTGGCCGAGTAATCGCGCGACCAAGGCGGCAATGCCGACCCCTAATCCTAGCGTGATGGAGTTAACTGCAAAGGTGATGGGAAAGGTGAAGCTCACCGCAGCGAGTGCTTCCGTGCCAAGCAGTGAAATAAAGAAGGTATCCACCACATTAAACATGATGATCGCGAACAGCCCAAATACCATGGGCACGGTCATCTTACGCAATGTGAGGTTGATCGGGGCGGACAGCAGCCCGTGTTTGTCGTTCATAATCTCTGATCACTGGGTTGGGACGGCTTACCCTAGCGGATCGCACCTAGGTGAGGAAGCTGCCGGGTAAAAAAAATCAAAAAAATTGCTGTAAAACCCTTGGGAAAGAAAAAGGGCGTCCCCACATAGGGAATTACATCAGGAACCGGACGCATGAACGGCCTGTGTGCATACTTACTTCATCAAACGGAACATCATTACTAATTCAGGAGACGACCGATGAACATTCGTCCACTACATGATCGCGTTATCGTTGAGCGCCAAGAAGCTGAGTCTAAATCAGCAGGCGGCATCGTGTTAACTGGTTCTGCTGCAGAAAAGTCTACTCGCGGTAAAGTACTGGCGGTAGGCAATGGCCGTATTCTTGAAAACGGCAACGTGCAGCCATTGGACGTTAAAGTGGGTGACACTGTTATCTTCTCTGAAGGCTTCGGTACTAAGAGTGAAAAAATCGACGGTAAAGAAGTCCTGATCCTGTCAGAAAGCGACATTATGGCAATCGTTGAGTAATTCATTTCACCTCCAATCAAGAACGTAAGAAAGGAATAGAATCATGGCTGCTAAAGACGTTAAATTTAGTGACGACGCGCGTGCGAAAATGCTCGAAGGTGTGAATGTTCTGGCGGATGCCGTGAAAGTCACACTAGGCCCTAAAGGTCGTAACGTTGTTCTAGACAAATCATTCGGTGCGCCAACTATCACCAAAGACGGCGTGTCTGTTGCCCGTGAAATCGAGCTGGAAGACAAGTTCCAGAACATGGGCGCACAAATGGTAAAAGAAGTCGCTTCACAAGCAAATGATGCGGCAGGTGACGGTACGACCACTGCAACTGTATTGGCGCAATCTATCGTCAATGAAGGCTTGAAAGCGGTTGCTGCGGGCATGAACCCAATGGATCTGAAGCGTGGTATCGACAAAGCGGTGGTTGCTGCGGTTGAAGAGCTGAAAAAACTGTCTTCACCTTGCTCAACCAGCAATGCGATCGCTCAGGTGGGTACTATCTCTGCCAACTCAGATGAGACTGTGGGTAAGATCATTGCTGAAGCCATGGACAAAGTAGGTCGCGACGGTGTTATCACTGTTGAAGAAGGCCAATCTCTGCAAGACGAGCTGAGCGTTGTTGAAGGCATGCAGTTCGACCGTGGTTACCTGTCTCCTTACTTCATCAACAACCAAGAAGCTGGCAACGTTGAGCTGGATAACCCATTTATCCTGCTGATTGACAAAAAAGTGTCTAACATCCGCGAGCTGCTACCAACGCTAGAAGCGGTTTCTAAAGCCTCTCGTCCACTGCTGATCATCGCAGAAGATGTTGAAGGTGAAGCGCTGGCTACCTTGGTGGTTAACAACATGCGTGGCATCGTGAAAGTTGCTGCCGTGAAAGCCCCTGGCTTTGGTGATCGTCGTAAAGCAATGCTACAAGACATCGCGACACTGACTGCTGGTACCGTGATCTCAGAAGAGATTGGCATGGAACTGGAGAAAGTGACGCTGGAAGATCTAGGCCAAGCTAAGCGTGTCACTGTCACTAAAGACAACACCACCATTATCGATGGTGTTGGTGAACAAGCCTCTATCGAAGCGCGTGTTGCTCAAATTCGTCAACAAATCGAAGAAGCGAGCTCAGACTACGACAAAGAAAAACTGCAAGAGCGCGTCGCCAAACTGGCTGGCGGTGTTGCAGTGATCAAAGTCGGCGCAGCGACCGAAGTCGAAATGAAAGAGAAGAAAGATCGCGTTGAAGATGCTCTGCACGCGACTCGTGCGGCAGTGGAAGAAGGCGTGGTTGCCGGTGGTGGCGTTGCGCTTATCCGTGCCGCTAGCAAAGTTGGCGAGCTGAAAGGCGATAACGAAGAGCAAAACGTCGGTATCCGTGTTGCACTGCGCGCCATGGAAGCGCCTATTCGTCAAATCGCGACTAACGCGGGTGACGAAGATTCAGTGGTTGCGAACAATGTGAAAGCAGGTGACGGTAACTATGGTTACAACGCCGCAACCGGTGAATACGGTGACATGATCGAAATGGGTATTCTTGACCCAACCAAAGTGACTCGTAGTGCACTGCAATTTGCTGCCTCTGTTGCTGGTCTAATGATCACCACCGAAGCAATGGTTACTGACTTGCCACAAAAAGACGGCGGTGCTGATATGGGCGCTGCTGGTATGGGTGGCATGGGCGGAATGGGCGGCATGATGTAATTGCCTTTCCCCTGAACAAGAAAAACCCAGCTTCGGCTGGGTTTTTTGTTTTAGTTCGACCGTCAGTGGGCGTGATAACTAGTGCGGAGATGCAGATGAAAATAAATTCATCACGGCCACACCGGCAACAATCAGCGTCATTCCAATCACCGCAGGCGTATCAAGCTTCTGACCGAAGACCAACCAACCAATGAGCGCTATCAAAGTCACACCGGCGCCAGCCCAGATGGCATAAGCAATACCCACAGGGATCGCTCGGAGTGTTAGCGCAAGCAAATAGAAGGAAAAACTGTATCCCACCACCACTAATACGGAAGGGACGAGCTTAGAAAAGCCGTCACTGTTTTTGAGTGATGCGGTTGCAATCACCTCTGCCACGATGGCAAACCCCAGAAAAAGCCAATGCTTCATATCGATGACTCCCTAGTGAGAAACAGAGCGACTATGCTACCAGCCCGAATGTATGATGTATGCCACATTTTATGGAAAGAGCTGAGGGTGGGTACTATAATAGGAAGCTTGGTAAGCGAAAGTGGGACGGTTTTTGCTGGTTTATTAAACAAAACGACCGTTTTTGTTCACTTTTTGCGCTAACGAAAAGTTTTTTGCAAAAAGGGGTTGCGGGAAAAACTGAAATCTCTATACTGCGCTTCCTGTCGACGGGGCAATGAGACGCAAGTCACGAAATGCCGACCACTAAATCGACACGCTCTTTAACAATTTGACCTATGCAATCTGTGTGGGCACTCGTTGAGAATAGACAAAAAGATTTATTCGATGAACTGAGTGACCAATTCATGTTGGTACAGCCTTGAGCTGTTTTGATTTCACTTTTTTAAAAGTGAATGCCAACAGGAGCACAGTCAATTCGTTTTTCTCTTTGGAGAGAAACAGTAATCAGTATTCATTGAGCTGAAACTTCGGTTTCGAAAAAACTTTAATTGAAGAGTTTGATCATGGCTCAGATTGAACGCTGGCGGCAGGCCTAACACATGCAAGTCGAGCGGAAACGGCAGTATTGAAGCTTCGGTGGATTTACTGGACGTCGAGCGGCGGACGGGTGAGTAACGGCTGGGAACCTGCCCT